>JBBIJS010000264.1:0-4165 GCA_037445855.1 Chloroflexota bacterium
CGAGGAATACTTGTCTTGACGCCCCGTCAGTTCTTGGATTACTCCTGGGACGAGTTGGCTGACCGGACGCAGACGCGCGAATAGCCGGCGGACGAAAAGCGGCGTAAAACAGAAATGCGGACGAGATGTTCTCGTCCGCATTATTTTTTCTCCGCGAATCTCGCAAATCGGTTCGGAGGTGGCATTGCGAGCCGCGAAGCGGCGAAGCAATCTCATTGCCAATGTAGACGCTTCGCGGCTTCGTCGCACACCTGCCCTGGCGGGCGGTGCCAGGGAAAACCGCTTCTCGCCATGACACTTTTTTTCGCGCGATTCGCGGATATCACTTCGCCGCCAGCGCCGCCTTGACCGCCGCGTACGCGTCGACCACTCCGTAGCCAGTCGCGTCGTTCGGCACTTGACCATTCGAGCACGCATCTTTCGCCCCGGTGTACGGCTTGGCGGTCTCGATCAAAATCTTCTGCGTCTGATCGATGTCCCCGATCAATTTTGGATTTGCCGACCACATCAGCGCCACCGTGCCGACGACGTGTGGTCCTGCCATCGACGTGCCGGCTTCCGACGCGTAGGTGTTGCCGGGAAACGACGAGACGACATCTTCGCCGGGCGCGACAATGTCCGGCTTGATGCGATTACTGCCATCGTCCGTCACCGGACCGCGGCTGCTGAAGAACGACAGGTTGCCCTGTCGGTTGATCGCGCCGACGCTGAGCACGCTGCCGTAAATCGCCAGCGGCTCGATCAGACTCGCGCAGCGCGGACCGTTGTTGCCCGCGCTCACGACGACGAAAATGCCTGCCGCGCGCAGCGCGTCCGCCGCCGGACGCAGCGAGTTCGGATCGCACCCTTCAATCGGCGGACAGCCCCACGAATCGTTGAGCACATCCGCCGCACGCGTCGGGTCGCCGTCGCGGAACGCGTCGCCATTCTGCGGATACGGCGCGAGCATGAATTGCATACAGTCGAGGTAGAGTCCGGGATTGCCCAGGTTGCGCGCGAGGTTGACGCAGCCCATCCATTCCGCACCCGGCGCAACGCCAATGCCGCCGCGTCCGAGAATCGTACCGAGCGTGTGCGTTCCATGTCCGCCGATGTCGGTTGGCGCGCGCGTGCCGTACCACGGATCGAGCCAGTTGTAATCGTTGCCGCTATTTCGTCCGCGATAACCCGGCGCAAGCGCGGGGTGAGTGCCATCGACGCCAGAGTCCGACTGACCGACGACGATGCCCGCGCCGGTGACTCCCAAATCGCTCCACACGCGATCCGCGCCAATCGCCCTAATGTTCCACGGCGGCGCGGTCGGCGCGGGCAAATCGCCTTTGCTTTGCTCCAACGGCGCAGGCAACGGACGCAGGTGCGGACTGTCGAGCACGCGGTCCACTTCTGGCTGCGCGGCGAAATAGACACGCAGCAGCGGCTCGGCGTCCACTTCCATCGCGTTGACCAAATAGTACGGTCGATACTTGATGCCGAACTGATCCAGCGTCGCGCGCAAGCGCGCTTGTGTTTGATCGGCGTGCTGCGTCAACGTCGTGTAGACGTACCGCAATCGCGCGTCGCGGTTGGTGATCGATTTCGCCGCGCTGACATCGGCTTGATCTTTCAGAATGACGAAGAGTTGCTCGCCGAAAAAGCCGGGACGCCCGGCAAAAATGTAGAGCGCGATTGCCGCGAGCCAGACCACCGCGCCTCCGCCGAAGGCGAACGCGCGCGGGATGGCGCGCGGACGGCGAAACACGATCAGCGCGATCAAGCCCACCGACAAGCCCAGCAACAGCGACAGCGCGGCGGCGCGCATCGCCCAGCTGAGCGTCTCGCCGCTGCTCTCCAAACCAAGCACCAGCGCGAGTTCGACCGGATCGAAGAACATCAGCGGCGCGGCGGCGACGAGTCCAACCAGCGCGGCAATCGGCAGCGCAGCGCGCTCTGCGCCGGCGCGCCGCGCGATCCCCGCGATCAAAAATCCGAGCGGCGGCAGCACGATGAGCAAAAGCAACTGCGCGCCGGGCGCGCCAAACGCCGCCGCAAGAATCGTCAGCGCGACGCCGGCGGCGAATCCGCCAAAGAACGTCGTCGGTTTGGAGTCATCCGCCGCGAGCGGCTGGAACAGGAACGCGCTCAACAAAACGCCGGCAAACGCACCCAGCGCCACGCCCGCGAGCAGCGTGAGCAGCGTGTCAAAGATCGAGCCGAACGCGCCAAACGCGATCATCGGCGCGGCGATGATCGGCGCGGCAATCAGCGCGGCAAACGTTGCGCCGCCATCCCGCGCCATCGAGCGATTGCGCTTGCGCGCGAACGCGGCAAGCGCACCTGCGCCGATCAAGGCGAGCACGGCGAATGCCAGCGACGAGGGCTGTAACTGCGAGGCGGAAAACACGCGCGCCAGCGCGACCAGCGCGGCGAAGGCGATGCACAGCGCCCATGCTTGGTACGCGGTACGGAATCGCGGCGTGCGAACGAAGATCGCGAGTGGTATGATGGGCAACGCGAGCAGCGCGGCGTGCGCCCACGAAATGAGGAGCCACGCGAACCAGGGAAGGTAGATGCTGGAGACCAGAAGAATCTGGTCGGTCAGCCACGCCAGAGTGTGAATCGACAGCGTGACGGCGATGACCCACGCGCTTGCTGCCGCGAAGAGAAGATAGTCAAGGCAGCCGGGGCGGGAGGAATTTGAGGCAGTCCCTTGCGGAGCTTCCATTCAATCTCCGAAACAAATCCCCAGATCGCGCGCGGTCAGGATCGTGTCGCAGTCAAGCGGCACGGTCTTCATCCGGCGCGTGGCTTCGTCCAGCGGCACATAATTCACGTTCGGCGGATCGAGCGCGACCATGATGCCCGACTGCCCTTCTTCCAGCGCGCGCACCGCCGCCGCGCCGAACCGCAGGGCGGTCAAGCGATCCGAGTGCGTGGGGCTGCCGCCGCGCAGGAGATGACCGAGCACGACGACGCGCGTCTCTTTGCCGGTCAACGCATGCAGCTCCTGCGCCACCTTTTCGCCAATGCCGCCGAGGCGCTCCGCGTGTCCGATTTCCTTTTCGCGGACGGACACCGCGCCGCCTTTCTGCGTCGCGCCTTCGGCGACCACGACGATCGTGAAATTCTGGCTCTGCGCATCGCGCTCCCGGATTTTATCGACGACCTGATGCAAATCGTACGGAATTTCCGGAATGAGGATCACGTCCGCCGATCCAGACACGCCGGCGTTCAGCGCGATCCAGCCGGCATAGCGCCCCATCACTTCGACGACCATCACGCGGCCGTGCGACGCGGCGGTCGAATGTAATCGGTCCAGACATTCGGTCGCGAACGCGACCGCGGTGTCGAAACCAAACGTGACCACCGTCTTGTCAAGATCGTTGTCGATGGTCTTGGGCACCCCGACGACGCGCAGACCTTTTTCCGCCAAGACCTTGGCAATCGTCATCGAACCGTCGCCGCCGACGGTGACGAGCGCGTCGAGATGATGCAGCGCGAACGCGCGCACCAATTCGTCCGTCCGGTCGATTTCCTTGATCGTGCCGTCCTTGTCCTTGATGGGGTAAGCCAGCGGATTGTTGCGATTCGTCGTGCCGATGATCGTCCCCCCCAGATGCGTGATGCCGCGCACGCGTTCGCGCGTCAAACGAACGATGCCGCCTTCGACGAACTGCTCTGGCAAAAGGAGTCCGTTGAAACCTTCGCGGATGCCGTAACATTCCCACCCGCGATTGAGCGCGGCGAGCACGACGGCGCGAATCACCGCGTTCAAGCCGGGCGCGTCGCCGCCGCCGGTGCTGATGGCAATTCGTTTGATGGGCACGCCAGACTTGGGCATTTTCGAATCTCCCGGTCTATCGGATGATCGAGTTTTCAATTCTATTATCCGCCCTCTCCGCAAAATTTACAAATCTCGACGTGTGGGTTCGATCGCTGCGGTTCAACGGTCGCGCCTTGAAAAACAAAACGACCTCGCTCGATTCGATCAGGCGCAATTCATCGCATCGAGAGAAGGTCATTTCGTCAACCCGTGTCGCATGTAGAGACGACCCGGCGGGTCGTCTCTACGGCGTCCGTCCGTAAATCGCGGTCAGCTCCAACAGCCGCGCGGCAATCGCGTCGTTCAACGCGCCGGGCAGAACGCGCCAGCACCAGTTCGGCGGACCGACGGTGCTGGGCATATTCA
>JBBIJS010000265.1:0-4165 GCA_037445855.1 Chloroflexota bacterium
TCCATCGCCCAGCGCGCGTTCGAGATATTGATGCGCTGCTCCGCGTTCTCGGCAAGCGCGCGCGACACGAGCAGCGCGCCGTTGCGCGCCCAGCGCGTCGGCGACGCGCAGTCGAACAGATCGATCCCGCGCGCGACGCCTTCGACAATGTCTTGCAGCTCGCCGATGCCGAGCAGGTGACGCGGTTTGGCGTCGGGCAGCAGTGGGATCGTCCAGTCGAGAATTGCGTGCATGTCTTTTTTCGATTTGCCGAGCGAGCCGCCGATGCACAGCCCCGCGAATGGCAGACCGCCGATCACGCGCGCGCTCTCCTCGCGCAGATCGCGGTACGCGCCGCCCTGAACGATGCCAAAGAGCGATTGGTAGTCGCGCCGCGTTTTCGCGTGCTGCTCCAGGCAGCGTTCCGCCCAGCGATGCGTCCGCGTCAGCGCCTCGCGCGTGTACTCGTATGAATCCAGCGGCGAAGTACATTCGTCGAACGCGACGACGAAATCCGCGCCGAGTTGATGCTGGATTGTCAGCGAGCGCTCCGGGTCGAGCCGCATCACCGCGCCGTCAAGGTGCGAGCGAAACGTCACGCCGTCGTCATCGATTTTGCAAAGCGGGGTACCCCCACCCCGACCCTCCCCCGTCCTCCACCGGGGAGAGAGAGATTCATCTGGGAAAATGTCCGCGATTTTTCCAACACCATCGCGAATTGCCGCGCCGAGCGAGAAGACCTGAAAGCCGCCGCTGTCGGTCATCAGCGGGCGCTGCCAGTTCATAAACGCGTGCAAGCCGCCGAGCGCCGCGACTTGCTCCGCGCCCGGTCGCAGCGCGAGGTGGTACGTGTTCGCGATCAGCAACTGCAAGCCGATGTTCTCAAGATCGTCCGGCGTGAGCGCCTTGACGGACGCCTGCGTCGCGACTGCCATAAACGCCGGCGTCTCGATGTTGCCGTGCGCGGTGTGAAGCACGCCGGCGCGCGCGCGGGTGGCGGCGTCGCGGGATTGGATTTCGAATGTCAAAGGCATAGGTGCGCCAACGTAGGGGCAAGGCATTCGCCAAATCTCGATGGCGGTAACAGTTGTTTGGCAAAAGCCAAGCTACCCGGCACGCGCTCGCGGCTGAGCAAATGCCTTGCCCCTACCAGCTAATAATATACTGTCCTCACGCGATGGTACGGCTTTATTCCTTCAAACCGCGCCTGACTCGCTTCCCACAGAATCCAATCGACCTGAACGCTCCACATCGCGCGCCCGCGCGCGGCGAGTTCTTCACGCAGGAATTCGACCGCCCACAGGGTCGCGGCGCGAATTTCGATTTCCTCCGCGCTGCCTGCCGCGAGTTCTACCTGCGCATCGACTTTCCGCGCGAGCGACGGGGCATACCGCAGGATGCCCCACGCGCGCAGAAGCTGCGGGAGTTTATAGTCCGCGAACGCGGTCAGCTGGTCGATGTTGTTGAACGCGCCCCAGTCTTTGCCGCCAAATGCGCCCCACAGATCGGTGACGACGATCTGCGCGCGCTTGAAGAAACGTACCTCGCGGTTGTCGTACACCGCAATATCGTTGAAGGACGAAAGATTCTCCGCGACCATCTGCGCGAGCCGCGCCGCGTCATGCTGCGCGCACTCGACGAGGCGCGCGGCGTGTCCTTCCCACAGATTCTGGAGTACTGTGCCAAGTTCGCGCGCGTTCCGCCAGCGTTCAGCGAAGAGCGGGATCGCGCCCGCGCCGCGGAAAATGTGCGCCAATTCCTGCGGGGAAATGTGCGCGAGGAAATCCGCGTCAAGCGCGCGCGAGTTCTCTTCTGCCGCGCGTTTCAGCGACGCGGCAAGCGCCCAGTAGCCGTCAACGCGCTTGGTGTTGTATTCAATCGTCCACCGCGGCTTGCCCCAAAAGCAAAAGTTGAGCGCGTCGAGTAAGAACAGGTAGTTGACGGTGCGTGGCGTGCCGTCGTGATAATGATTCTCGTAATTCCACGCCGGCGGCGCGACGTGTTTCTCGGCGAGCGCGTCCGCGGCGTGTTTGATTGCAGCGTGATTAACCTTGACCGCGCGCGTGTGCTCGACGACGTAGGCGGTGGTTTTCAAAACGTCCAGCGGATCGGGGCGGGTGAGGAGGATTCTGTCGAATGTGGAGTCCATGATTAGATCAATTTGGACGCGGAAAAAGACCAATGCTCCGCGTTCGTCCGCGGCAATCCGCGTCCTATCACAACGCCTTCCCGGCAAGCCGCTTCAGTCGATCCCCGGCTTCTTCCCAGGTGATCGTCGATAGTCCCAGCTTCTGGCGGATGTGGTCGTCGGGCATTCCGTTCTGGAAATCCTGCACCGCGCACGTCCAGCGCAGACTTTCGAATGAGACCGTGTCGCCCAGTCCGGTCGCTTTTGCCAAATCGGCGAGCACGTACTCCAGATTGCGCGCGGTACATTCGAAAAGATGTACTTGCGGCTGATACTGCTCGATGTAGCGCGGGAGCGTCGCGGCAAATTCAGGCGGCAGCTTGAGTTTGCGCTCCTTGAAGCGTTTCTTCGCGTTGTCGTAGCGGATGTACAACACGGCTTGGTTCGGATCGGACGTGTCGATGTCGCTCAGGCGCAGCGCCATCGCCTCGCTCTTCTTGATGCCGGTCGCGAGCAGCAGCGTAACGAGCAGGAACGGGCGCGCGTCGGTTTTATCGGCGCTGAGCCGCGCGCGCGCGGCGGCGCGCAGCTGGGTGACTTGATCGGCGTAGAGCACATCCGGCAGCGGACTGGTGACCGGCTGATGCGCGATCGGCGCGGCGGGGTCCGCGGCAATGATTTGTATTTGCTTCAGCCACGCAAAGAAAACTTTGAGCGTGGTCAATCGCCGCTGGTAAGATTTGGGTTTGCACGACACGCCGCGCTCATAGCGGAGCCAGTTGAGGAATTGATCGAGCGTCTCGGTCGTGATCTCGTTCAGGGCGAGGTTCGAGCCGACGTGTTGGCGAAACAAATTCAAGTCGCCGCCAAACGCCTGCACCGTGTACGGCGACAAGCCCTGGCGCAGCATTTGATCGTGGTACGCGCCGATCGCCGCGGCAAGCGAGGAGGTCGCGCTCAGCGGCGCGTTCGCCGCCAGCGCCACTTGCTCGCGCGGCTCCGGTTCGATCGGTTTTGGTTTCGCCCCCGATGGCGGAAATAGCGGCAATTGTTCGTTTCGCATCGATTGGGTTTTACCACACTCGCCACGGGGTGTCAAGGAACGCAAAATCGCGCGCTTGATTCTGGTGGGGGTTGTGGTTGTCATAATACCAGTGGATAGATTTGACGTTGACGTTTACGTGCTTTTGGCTTATACTGTAGCCAATTTGTGGTCGCATAATGCGAGTACCGGAGGTGCTTGGAAAACCACCCTTTTGGGCGCACCGAATACCGCACTGAAAAGCCAATTACTCAAGGAGGTAAAAAATGGCTGAACGAATGTCCAAGTCTGAGTTCGTAGGCGCAATTGCAGAAAAAAGCGGCGTGAGCAAGAAAGAAGTGGGGGCAGTCTTCGACGCCCTGCATGCTGTTGTGGCGAAGGAGTTGAGCAAAGGCGGTCCCGGCGAGGTGGTGCTGCCCGGCATGCTCAAACTGAACGTGATTGTAAAGCCGGCAACGCCAGAGCATCAAGGCATCAATCCGTTCACGAAGCAGCCGCAACTTTTCAAAGCCAAGCCGGCTCGCCACGTTGTCAAGGCGCGCGTCCTGAAAGGGCTGAAAGACGCGTTGTCGTAACGCGCTAACGGATTGGGAATCAATCTGATTCTGATACGAGCCAACCGTAGATGGCGCCGTCTGTTTGGACCGATCGATCCGAAAACGGCGCCGCCAATCGGTTGCCCGCCGACGATGGCAAGGAGCGAAAATGGCAGAGAGCGTTTATAAAGTCATCGAGTTGGTCGGCTCAAGCACCGAGTCGTGGGAGAAAGCGGCGAAGGCGGCGGTCGAAACGGCGTCGAAATCGCTGCGCGACTTGCGCGTTGCCGAAGTGCTTGAACTCGACATGCAACTCGAAGACGGCAAAGTGCTGGCGTACCGCGCCAAAGTCAAGGTTTCGTTCAAGTACCAAACGGGCGAGTGAGCCAGTCGCTTTCGTCCCATTGATCGATCGAATGCTGCGCGGCGAGAACTGGTCTCGCCGCGCAGGTCTTTGTACTTTTTCCATTTCTAATCCCC
>JBBIJS010000266.1:0-4143 GCA_037445855.1 Chloroflexota bacterium
AAAGACCTTGCCGCGCGCGCGGCGGAATTGCAGCAGCCCGCGCTCGCGCTCACCGACCACGGCTCGATGTTCGCCGCGATCGAATTCTACGACGAGTGCAAAGCCAACGGCATCAAGCCCATCATCGGCGTCGAAGCGTACCTGGCAAAGCGCGGCATGAAAGACAAGGACGCGAAGGAAGACCGCTCCTCGTACCATCTGCTGCTGCTCGCGGAGAACGACGAGGGCTACCACAATCTGCTGCGTCTCGTCTCCGCCGCGGAGTTGGAAGGATTCTATTACTACCCGCGCGTCGATCACGCGCTGCTCGCCAAGTATTCCGCCGGCATTATCTGCACGACCGGCTGCCCGTCGGGCGAAGTGCCGCGCTTGCTGCACGACGGACGCAAGGACGAAGCGCGCCGCGCGCTCGGCTGGTTCAAAGAGGTTTTCCAGGATCGCTTCTACGTCGAGCTGCAAGAGCACGGCATCGCGGAATTCGCCGGGCTGAGCAAGGAACTGACCGCGCTCGCGCGCGAGTTCAACCTGCCGCTTGTCGCGACGAACGACGCGCACTATCTCCGCCCGACCGACGCGACCGCGCAGGACATTCTCCTCTGCATCCAGACCAACACCGTCATCACCGATCCCAAGCGCATGCGGATGGACGGCAGCGACTATTATTTGAAATCGAGCGACGAGATGCGCGCGGTGTGGCGCGAATTGCCGGAAGCGATCGCCAACACGCTCGTCGTCGCGGAGCGCTGCAACGTCGACCTGGATTTCAAGGGCTATCGCCTGCCGATTTTCCCGGTGCCGGACGCATACAACGCGGAAACATACCTGCGCCATCTGTGCGATGAAGGATTCAAGCGGCACTATCCCGCTGGCAACCCGGCGGCGCGCAATCGTTTGGAGTACGAACTTGGCGTCATCCACAAGATGGGGTTCGACCCGTACTTTCTCATCGTGTGGGACTTGTGCCGCGCCGCGCGCGAAAAGGACATTTGGTACAACGTGCGCGGCTCCGCCGCCGGCTCGATCGCGGCGTATTGCTGCCAAATCACCAATCTCGATCCGCTCACACACCGCCTCATCTTCGAGCGCTTTCTCAACCCCGACCGCATCTCGATGCCGGATATCGACCTCGATTTTCCGGACGACCGCCGCCAGGAATTGATCGAGTACACCGTGCAAAAGTACGGCAAGGCGAACGTCGCGCAGATCGTCACGTTCGGAACGCTCGGCGCGAAAGCCGCCATCCGCGACGTCGCGCGCGCGCTCGACTATCCGCTCAGCGAAGCCGACCGCCTTGCCAAGCTCATCCCCGGCGGACCGAACATCAAGCTCGGCGAGTCGCTCGAAAAAACTCCAGAACTCAAGCAAGTCTACGACACGAACGATTATTTGCACAAACTGATCGACAACGCGCTGTCGCTCGAAGGCGTCGCGCGGCACGCCAGCACGCACGCCGCCGGCGTCGTCGTCGCCGACCAGCCGATCGTCGAGTACGTGCCGCTGCATCGTCCGACCAAGGGCGATGAGACGACCGGCTTTCCGGTGACGCAGTTCGACATGAAAATTCTCGAGCGCGTCGGCTTGCTGAAGATGGACTATCTCGGTCTCGCCACGCTGTCGATTATGCGTCGCGCGTGCGAGCTGGTTTACGCGCGGCACGGCACGCGCTATGATCTCGGCAACATTCCGGTCGACGACCCGAAAGCGTTCGATCTCCTCTCGCGCGGCGATGTGACCGGCGTGTTCCAAGTGGAAGGCGCGGGCTTGCGCGGCGTGCTGACGCGCATGAAGCCCAATCGGTTCGATCACGTCGTCGCGGCGATCAGTCTGTACCGCCCCGGTCCGATGGACAAGATTCCCAGTTACATCGACCGGATGCACGGCAAAGAAAAGGTGACCTACGATCACCCCGCGCTTCAGCCGATCTTTGAGGAGACTTACGGGGTGATGGTTTTTCAGGAGCAAATAATGCAGATGGCGATGAATGTGGCTGGCTATACCGCCGCGCAAGCCGACCTTCTGCGGAAAGCCGTTGGAAAAAAAGACAAAGAAAAACTTTTGAAAGAGCATGACAAATTCGTCGATCGAGCAGCCAAACACCATGTGATCGATCGGAACCTCGCGAACAAACTTTTCGACGACGTGGAATTTTTCGCGCGCTATGGCTTCAACAAGGCGCACGCGGCGGACTATGCGGTGCTGACGTGTCAGACCGCGTTCCTCAAAGCGCATTATCCCATCGAGTACATGGCGGCGCTGCTGACCAGTGAAACTGGCAACATCGATAAAGTGGGAATTCTGGTCAGCGAGTCGCGGCGGATGGGCATCGACATTCTGCCGCCGGACGTGAACGCGAGTGCAGGCGAGTTCACGATTGCCGCGTCGAACCAGGCGATTCACTTTTCGCTCAGCGCGATCAAGAACGTCGGCGGCGGTCCAGTCGAGGTGATCGTCCGCGCGCGCCAAGCTGCCGGTCCGTTCAAGTCGCTTGACGATTTCTGCCGCCGCGTCGACCTGCGCCTGGTAAATCGCCGCGTGCTGGAATCGCTCATCAAAGCCGGCGCGCTCGATAAATTCGGGCGCCGCGCGCAATTGCTCACGGTGCTGGATCGAATGATGGCGGCGAGCCAAGCCGCGCACCAAGCCAGCGACCGCGGGCAGTTATCGATGTTCGGCGCGGTGGGCGCGGCAGCCGGGATGAGCGCGGATACGTTCGGCACGCTGCCGGACGAACCGGAGATCCCCAATCGCGAAAAACTTGCAGATGAAAAAGAATTGACCGGCGCGTACTTTTCCGACAACCCGCTGTTGCGGCTCGGCAAAACGTCCGACAAATCTATCTCGCATTTCGTCAATCAAATCGACGAGACGATTGCCGGGCAGATGGTGACGATTGCCGGCGTGGTCACGTCGTCGCGCGTCATCACGACGAAGAAGGGCGCCCCGATGGCGTTCGTGCAGATCGAAGACCCGTCGGGCGCGGCCGAAATCACCGTCTTTCCAAAAACTTTCGACCGCACGCGGGAACTCTGGCACGTCGAGGCGCTGGTGCTGGTCAAAGGCAAGGTCGAATCGCGCGAGGGCAAGATTCAATTGTTGTGCGAGACCGCGCGCGCGTACCAGCCGCCGGAGACGACGGAGGACGACGGACGGAGGACGGAAGAAGCACCCAGCATGCATCCGAGCGTTCTTCAAATTGCAATCGCAGACGACAGCGAAGCCGCGCTGGCGGATGCGTCCGGCTTTATCGAACAAGCGTTGGAAGTGGAAAGCACGCCGCCGCCCCCGGAAGAACCGCCGGATGAGAGCAGTGAGCAGTGGGCAGTGAGCAGTCTGCAGTTAACAGTGAACAGTAATCAGTCAACCGTCAGCAGTCATCATTCGCCCGTCGTCAGTCGTCAGACGGTTAGCCACGCGCAAGTCGCGGAGAGCAAGCCGGCGTATCCCGCGAATCCCGGCGGCGGCAATGGCAGCGCGGCAAAAGCAAATGGCGGAAATGGGCGCGTGGAACCCGCGCCCGCGCCGCGCGCGCTTGCCCAGCAGTACGGTCCGCCGCGGCGCCTGCGGATTTTCTTGCAGCGCACGAGCGACCAGGATGAAGACGTGCGGCGGATGCGCGCGCTGCTCACCTTGCTCCGCAGTATGCCGGGGCGCGATCGGTTCACCTTCTTCGTGCCGAATCCGCAAGGCACAGTGCAGCTCGACTTTCCGAATTTTTCGACGAGCTACGCGGCGGTGCAGGAAGCGCTCGACGCGATGGTGGACGAGTGGGGCTCGATGGAAGTGCAATGACGCGCATTAGTCAGTAATCAGTATTCAGTATTCGGTATTCAGTCGTCAGAGGGTCGCAATGGCTCAATGTCTTGCGACCTTTGTTTTTTGTCGCGCATCGTGTATAATGACGAAGGCAATGACAAATGAACAAATGACAAATGACAAACTTGGCTACGGGCTACTGAATATCGCACACTGAGCACTGGAGTTTCGCTTGGTTTCACTATTTCGCCGTCCGCAATTGTTGAAAACGGGTCTGACCAAGACGCGGCAATCGTTTCTATCGCGGATCACAGCGCTCGTTGCAAAGCACGACATCAACGAAGAATTTTGGTCGGGACTTGAGGAAACACTCATCGCCGCGGACGTGGG
>JBBIJS010000267.1:0-4136 GCA_037445855.1 Chloroflexota bacterium
TGATCGTCGTGCCGGGCGTCATCGGGTACGCGCTGATGAATTTGCAGCCCGCCGCGATCGCGCCGAGACCGATCGCCTGATTGCCGTTGATGATCATTTGCGGCTGCGGGTTCGGCGCCGGCGCGAGCTTCCACTCGAACTGATCGGCGTGCTTCATTCCCTCCGCGTACGCCCACTGCGCGATCGCGAGGTTAGCGTCCGCAATCGCCGCGCCTTTCTTCTTGCCAAAATTCTGCTTGATCATTTCGGCGATGCGCTCGAACGGAAAGCCGGTGATCGCGGCGGTCACGCCGAGCGCGGCGGTGTTGAGCATTTGCTTCGCGTGTTTGGGGTCCATTCCCGCCGGTCGTCCGATCTCCAGCGCTTTCGCCTCGAACGGAAACGCGAACGCATGCGCCTGCCGCGCGGCGAGCGCGGCGGAATCGACTTTGATGGCGGCATCGTGAATGATCGCGCCGCCAGGCACGATTTCGTTCACGTGTTTATCGGCGGCTTCCTGGTTGAACGCGAGGAGCAGGTGCACGTCGTCGTGTGGACCGTAGACCGGTTGGTCGCTCACGCGCAGTTGATAAAAGTTATAGCCGCCGCGGATGCGGCTCATAAAATCCTGGTTGGCGAAGATATGCAAGCCGGCGCGGGTGAGCGCGCGCGCAAAGCCGCCGCCGCTCGTCTCCATGCCTTGACCGGCTTCGCCGCCGATCTTGATCGTCATGTTGTTCTTGTGCACGTTCCGTCTCCCTTGTAGGGGCAAAGCATTTTTCTGATCTACGAAAAATGCTTTGCCCTTACGATTGATTGCGGCGCGGCATTCCAACTCGCCATTGTAACGCGTTTTCGATTAACCGCGCATAAGGATAGCTGCCCGCGCGTTAGATCGGTATTAAAAAAGAAACGCTGACCAGTTTGAAGCGTCAGCGTTGACGGTCGGCATTATAGCACAAGTCGAGTGGGCGCGCTAGCGTGGTTCAAATTTTCTTTTTGCCTTGACAATCCTTTTCCAACGTGGTATCTTACTGCCACATTTCCGATGGGAGTCACAACGCCGTGACCGACGCCCGCTACTGGGTTGGCTTTAACCTCATTCCTCAAATTGGTCCCGTCAAAGCGCGTCGCCTCCTCGACCATTTTGGCGACCTCGCCGCGGCGTGGCGCGCCAGCGCGCTCGACCTCGCCGCCGCGGGACTAGATCGCCGCGCGTTGGAAAACGTCCTCGCGGCGCGACGCAAGATCGATCTGGACGCCGAGATGGAAAAGATCGCGCGCGCCGGCGTCCGCGTGCTTGTGTGGGACGACCCGGCTTTTCCGCGGCTCTTGATCGATATCCCCAATCCGCCCTTTGCGCTCTACGTCAAAGGCGAAATCACGCCCGCGGACGAATGGTCGGTTGCGGTGGTCGGCACGCGGCGCGCCAGCGCGTACGGGCGCGAGGTGACGCGGCAGATCGTCGGCGACCTAGTGCGCAACCACATCACGATCGTCAGCGGACTGGCGCGCGGCATCGATGCGGAAGCGCACCGCACCGCGTTGGAGGCGCAGGGACGGACGCTGGCGGTTCTCGGCAGCGGCGTCGACGTGATCTATCCGCCGGAGCATATCCAACTCGCGGAGCAAATCGCCGCGAACGGCGCGCTGGTCAGCGAATATCCGCTGGGCACGCAACCGGACGCCGGCAACTTTCCGCCGCGCAATCGCATCATCAGCGGCTTGGCGCTGGGCGCGCTCATCGTGGAAGGCGAGGAGAACACCGGCGCGCGCATCACGATCGAAGACGCGCTGGAGCAGGGACGCGAGACGTTCGCGGTACCCGGCAATCTCTTTCGGCGCGAAGCGCGCGGTCCGAACGGAATGATCCAGCGCGGCGAAGCGAAACTGGTCACGTGCGCCGCTGATATCTTGGAAGAACTCAACCTGACGATGGTGGAGCAGCACCAAGAAGTGCGCGCTGCGATTCCCGAAAATGAATTAGAATCCTCGTTGCTCAAGCACCTGTCCACCGAGCCGGTTCACATCGACGAACTGGGACGCGAGACCGGCTTGCCGATTGCATCGGTCTCCAGCACGCTGGCGATGATGGAATTGAAAGGGATGGTCAAGCAAATCGGCGGGATGAATTATGTGGTCGCGCGCGAGAGCGCAACGCCGTACGTGGCAAATACGCGAACCGAGACGGAGGACGGATGACCGAAGACGGATGATTCCGTCCTCCGTCCTTCAGCACAGACTTGAACTCCGGAAACACTTCAATGCCAAAAAAGAAAACGAATTCGCTCTACGCGCTCATCCTCGCCGGTGGAACCGGCACGCGGCTCTGGCCGCGCAGCCGCCGCGAAAGCCCCAAGCAGCTGCTCGCGCTTTTCTCCGCGCGCACGATGCTGCAGGAAACGGTCGACCGCATCGCGCCGATCATTCCCGCCGATCACATCTTGATCGGCACGAACGAGGGCTATGTCGATACGGTGCGCGCGCAATTGCCAGACGTGCCGCCGGAAAATATCATCGGCGAGCCGGAAGGACACGGCACCGCGCCGTCCATCGGGCTCGCCGCGCTGCACATCCAGAAGATGCGCCCGGGCGCGGTGATGGTCTCGCTCCACGCTGATCACTACATTGAGCACGCGGAGCGCTTCCGCCGCGCGCTGACGGACGCGGCGCAGGTCGCCGCGCAGGGCTATCTCGTCACCCTGGGAATCCAGCCGCGCAATCCGGAAACCGGCTACGGCTATATTCATCGCGGCGAGTTGATCGAACCGATCGGCGCGCAGCCGGTGTACCGCGTCGCCGCGTTCATGGAAAAGCCGGACGAAGCGACCGCGACGCGCTTTGTCCAAAGCGGCGAGTATTATTGGAACAGCGGCATCTTCGCCTGGCAGATTTCCACGCTGTGGGAAGAGTACGAACGCTACCAGCCCGCGTTGTGCGAGCAGTTGAAGAAAATCGGCAAAGCGCTCGGCACGCCGCGCGAAAGGTCCGCGATGAAGCGCGTGTGGAAAGATATTACGAACGAGACGATCGATGTTGGCATTATGGAGAAATCGCAACGCGTCGCGGTGCTGCCGATCGATGTGGGCTGGAGCGACGTGGGCAGTTGGGCGACGCTGCTCGATCTGCTGCCGAACAACGCGGAGAACAATGTCGTCGTCGGCGAGCATGTCGGCGTGGATACACAGTCATCACTGCTGTATAGTCCCAATCGCTTGATCGCCACCGTCGGCTTGACGGATATGATCGTCGTGGACACGGAAGACGTGATCCTGGTTTGCCCGAAGAGCCGCGCGCAAGAGGTCAAACACCTCGTCGCGGCGTTGAAACAGAATAACAAGCGCAAATATTTGTAGCGCGAGCGCGAGGCGTGTGACACCTGTCATTGCGAGGAGCGATCTTCCCTGGCACCGCCCGCCAGGGCAGGGGTGCGACAAAGCCGCGCAGCGTTCAGTATTGGCAATGAGATTGCATCGCTGCGCTCGCAATGACGCCGTCGCGCGTGGGGTGATGCCAATGGCAGATTTGAACTTGGAACCGGAAGAAATTCTGAAAATGGAGTTTGGGTACGCGCAGGAAAGCGCGACGCAGGCGCAAGCCGACCGGACGACGATCGTCAACCTCTACCTGTTGTTAGTCGGCGGAGTTGGCTCGGCGGCGGTCGCGCTGCCGCAGCTGGGGACAAAGAACGGCTTCGAGGTGCCGCATGGAGCGTACGCGGCTTTGTTCGGGCTGCTCGGAATCATCGGCTTCTTTACGCTGATGAAGCTCGTGCGCTTGCGGCAGGCGTGGTCCGAAAGCGTGCACGCCATGAACACGATCAAGAAATTCTACCTTGACCGATTCCCAGAGCTAGAGCCAGCATTCGATTGGCAGGTCGGGTCGATCCCCGCGCTGGGCAAGCCGTGGACGATCACGTTCAATCTCGCATTGCTCGTGGCGCTGGTGGACTGCGCGGCGATCGCGGTCGCCGGGCATTTCCTCGACCAAGCGATCGCGCATGCGGATATGGCGGCGGCGTTCGCCGCGACGCTCTTCTTCCTGTGGCAATTCTGGTTCTATTTCTATCAGCTCCCGATGTCAAAGCCAAAATGACCGCGCCGCAATTGGAATCCGCCGGCTTCGGTTGGCTGATCGCCGACGGCGCGCGCTACGAT
>JBBIJS010000268.1:0-4133 GCA_037445855.1 Chloroflexota bacterium
TACGCGCGCGGTCTAGAACGGGGACGGCTCGTCGAAGCGCGAGGGCGCGGCGGATGCCGGCGCGAGGATGTTCCAGATCGCCGGGTCTTCGCCGCCGGGACGCCACAAGACGATGCCACCCAAACCCAGGTCTTGGACGATGTTCATGCTCTCTGCCACGTAGCGCGCGTCGGCGAACCAAACAGTGTGCTGCTCGCGGAGGGGCGGCGGACACTCGTTCTCAAAGTAACGCGGACAGCGAACAGGTGTGACGATGGTGTAGGTGAGCACGCTCTCGCCGATCACGCCGCGCGTGTCTGAATCGGCGTAGTGAATTTCCCCGTTGTATTTTTGCTTCAAGTCCTGGACTTCAGACCACCACAGCGCGGGCGTTTCTTTGCCGCCCCAATCGTAGCCGTAGAGGTGAATTCCCAAACTGACTTTCTCGTGGGGCACCACGCTGACGGTGTACGACATCACCTGGCGCATCCACCACACTGGCGCAATCGCTCCCGGTCCGCCGCTCTTGCCGTGATACTCGTATGCCATCACGCGGAAGCGATCGGCGACCGCGCCGATTGCCGTATAGTCGGCGAACTTGCAAAAGACGCACGGATCGTCCGCGCGGATTTTAGGCGGGACGGTGACGCTCAGGATTTTTCCTTCCAAGTGCAGCGCCGCGGCAAGCTCGGTGACGAAGGCGGTATACGGCACGCGCGCTTCGGGCGGCAGGTTTTCGTAATCCAGATCGATGCCGTCGACGTTGGGCTGGCGCGCGATCTGCATGATCGCTTCAACATGAGCGGCGCGTAGTTTGGGGTCGCTGAGAATATGGAGCAGTCGGCTGCCATTGTCCCAGCCGGTCGAGATCGTGGGGACATAGCGGATGCCGTTCTGGCGCGCGTAATCGATCAGCACCGCGTCGGCGACCGGGTTGTTGATCGTCAGACTCCCGTCGGCTTCGATGGTGTAGCTGTGCGGGCTGAGTTCGTTGTACGCGTTGATGCGCGGCGCGATGATGACGGAGAGTGGTCCCGGCACGCCGCGTGTGCGTTGCAGCCACGCGGCAATGATCGGCGGATTTCTGAAGGGCGCAGCGGTTTGGGGCGGCGCGGAAGGATCGGGTGAATCAGCGGCGACGAGGGCGAAGGTTGCGGCGCTCCACAGGATGGCAAGCGGGATAGCCCATTTCAAGTATTTCAAAGTGCCGCCATTATAGCACAGATCGACGGGCGAGGGCAAAATCGGTGAATTTGCATTTTGCAAAAAAGGCGAGGGCGTGGTAGAATCCACGCCGAGTTAGGAGTTGATGATGAGCCAAGAGCGAAAGCCGGTCGTTTCGGCTGAGCGGGTGGGCGCGCTGGCGCAACTGCTGCGCACGCTGCAACTGGTTTGGCGATTGCTCCGCGACTCGCGCGTTCCACTTTTCCCCAAACTGATCCTTCTCGCCGGGGCGATCTACGTCATTTCTCCGATCGACCTAATCCCGGATGTGATTTTTGGGTTGGGGCAGTTAGACGACATCGGCGTCGCGCTCCTTTCGATTGCCCTGTTTATCGAGCTGTGCCCGCGCGCGCTGGTCGAAGAACACCGCGCGGCGATTGCCGCGGAAGCGGGCGCGCCCGTCAAACCCGCGGACGAAAAAGTGATCGATGGAGCGTTCCGCGTTATGTTGGACGACCAGACCGGCAAGTAATTTCAAGCGCGACCTATTTTTCGAAAGGTGGTAGGATGACAGAAGCGTTCAAAACGTTTCAGCAATCGGGAACCGAGCTGGGCGTCTCGGCGAATACGCTCAAGCGCTGGGCGAAAGACTTTGCGCCCTTCCTTTCGCCGGCGGGCGCGTTGGGCGGCGACGGCGCGAATCGTCACTTTATGCCAGACGATCTCGTGGTGCTGCATCGCGTCAAGGAGCAACTCGCCGGCGGCTTGAGCACGGAGGAAGTGGTCGAACAGCTGCACGCCGAAGGACGCGGCGAGACTGTCTCTATGGCGATGACCGCGCGCGATGGGGGCGGGCAGTCCGCCGGGTTCGTCGTGCTGACCGATACGCTGCGCGCGATGATCGAGAATCAGCAGACCATTCAGAACAGTCTGCAGGTCAATCGCAATTTGCAGGGCGTGATCATCCAGGACAATTTCAATCTCAAGGAAGAGAATATGAAACTCCGCGAGCGGATGCAAAAGATGGAGCAGGAGCTGAACGACATCCGCAAGCGCGATGCTGACCACCGCCTGGTGCTGGAACAGCGGCTGGCGCGGGTAGAAGCCGAGGCGCGCAAGAGCATTTGGAGCAAGCTGTTCTAGCAGTCATCGGTATTCAGTAAAAGGATTACTGGATACGGATGACTGCCAACTTGGTATGCCTCGCGTTCCGACGCGGGGCTTTTTTGTCAGACGACTCGGGAGGGGACGATGCGAACGACGCGTTTGGCGATAGTCGGACTGGGGAATGTCGGGCGGCGGCTGCTGGAGTTGATCGAACTCAAGCGCGCCTTGCTGCGCGAACGCTTCGATCTGGAACTGGTGGTCGCCGGCGCGGCGGATACCACCGGCGGCGCGATCGCAAACGCGCCGCGCGGACTAGACCCCGCGGAGATTCTGCGGCTCAAGCGCAGCAAGCGGGGCATCGCCGCGTATCCGAAATTGGGTAAGCCGGGGATGACGCCGCAACAACTGGTCGCCGCGGTGGACGCCGATGTGCTAGTCGAACTCTCGCTCACCAATTTGAAGGACGGCGAGCCGGGATTGAGCACGATCCGCGTCGCGCTCGCGCGCAAGCAGAACGTCGTCACCGCGAACAAGGGTCCGCTCGTGCTGGCGTTCCAGGAGATGATGGCGCTCGCGCGCGCGAACGGCGTGCGCGTGCTGCACAGCGCGACCGTGACCGGCGGCTTGCCGACCTTGAACCTCGGCACGCGCGATTTGGGTACGGCAGTGATCGACAAGTTTGAAGGCGTGGTGAATGGAACGACCAATTACATCTTGTCGCGCATGACCGAGGGGCAGCCGTACGCGGAGGCGCTCAAGCACGCGCAGGATATTGGGATGGCGGAAGCCGATCCGACGCTCGATGTGGACGGCTGGGACGCGGCGAACAAGCTGGTCATCATCGCGAACGCGGTCCTGCATCGTCCGACCACGCTGAAAGACGTGAGCGTGACCGGCATCCGCAAGGTTACCCAAGATGAATTGAACGCGGCGACGGCGCGGAACCAAGTCATCAAGTTGCTCGCGCAGGCGGAAAGCATCGGCGCGGATTATCGCTTGAGCGTTGCGCCCACGCGGCTCGACCAGACGCATCCGTTGGCAAACGTCGGTGCGGGAATGATGGGCGTGATCTATCACACGGACATTAACGGTACGATCTGCGCGACGATCGAAGAGGACGATCCGTATCCGACCGCGGCGGCGGTGTTGCGGGATATTGCAAGTCAAAAGCTAAAAGACAAAAGCGAAAGTCTGGGAATTGGACACTGACGAACACAGACAAACACAGAAAAGAAAATCAATGTTCGTCAGTGTTTGTCTGTGTCCTCTATCAAGCGAAGTCTATGGCATTTGACAGTCGAAATCCTTATCGATATAATCACAGCGAAAGTTCGATCGGCGACGTAGCTCAGTGGTAGAGCAGGGGACTCATAAGCCCTTGGTCAGTGGTCCGACTCCACTCGTCGCCACAAGCCCTTGTCACGCAAGGGCTTTTTTGTTATGATGCGCCGGGTTTCCAAAGGAGCGATAAAAATGTGCAGAAGCATCAAGCGCTTACGCAACGCCGACCAGCCCGCGACCGACGAAGAGGTCGCGGCAGCCGCGCTGCAATATGTGCGGAAGGTGAGCGGCTACCGCGCGCCGTCGCGCGCGAACCAAGCCGCGTTCGACCACGCGGTCGCGGGCATTGCCCTGACGACGCGGGTGCTGCTGAAAAACCTTGAACCGCCAAGACGCCAAGACACGAAATAAGATCGGACGCTGACAAACACAGACGAACACAGATAGCTCCATCAGCGTTTTTCAGTGCCCGAAGGGGGCAGTGTCCAATATTACCTAGCGTTGTGAGGAATTTCCGAGATGAATCTTTGGCAGACTCTATCTTGCGGCGATTGGCACGCGGCGCTTGACCGCTACGTCAATACCATCCGCGCGCAGCGCGT
>JBBIJS010000269.1:0-4108 GCA_037445855.1 Chloroflexota bacterium
CAATCGGCTTGACGCCATCGTTCTTGCCGGCGTCGAGGATCGCGTCCCAGACGTGTTTGCCGTACTCGTTCGGGACGAACAACTCAAAGCCATCCTCGCCGGTGTAGCCGGTGCGCGCGACCAAGCCGCGGTCGCCATGAATCTTGAACTCGCGCGCGTGGTGGTATTTGATCTTCGACAGGTCGAACGACTCCAAGCGCTGCAAGACCTGTTCCGCTTTGGGTCCTTGGAACGCCAGCATATAGTACTTATCCGAAATATCTTGCATCTCCACTTGAAAGCCGCCGCGATGCGCGTTCATCCACACCAAATCCTTCTCGCGGTTCGACGCGTTGACGACGACCATATAGTACGGTCGCGCGCTTTTTGTCGCGCCGGGGAGCTTGTAGACGAACGTATCATCGACCACCGTTCCGTCGGCGTAGCACAGGATCGCGTACTTGGCTTCGTTCAGCGCGAGCGTCGACAAGTCGGACGAGAGCAAGTGCTGCAAGAACGCGAGCGCGTCCGCGCCGCGCACCTCGAACTGCCCCATGTGATCGATGTCGAACAGACCCGCCGCGGTGCGCACCGCGCGGTGCTCTTCGAGGATGCTGCTGTACTGCACTGGCATTTCCCATCCGCCGAACTCGACCATCCGTCCGCCGAGCGCGAGGTGCGTATCGTACAATGCGGTTCGTTTCAAAATCATTCGATGCTATCCTCCGCGTCGATTTTCAGCTCGCCTGCTTCTTTCGTATTCACCTGCACGGTGACGTGGTGCGGACCGGGCGCGAGCGGCTGGTCTTCGACTTGAAATTTGATGATAACATTCAACGGGAACTGGCGCGGCGCGGCAAGCGAGATGTCGCTGGCGCGCACGGGCGCGGCGTCGCCGGTGGCGATGAGGATTTTGTCGAGAGGAATATCGTGCTCGTCGATCTTGAGGGGCGAGACGCCGATCAGCGTGCCGGGAGCGAGGGTGTTGCGCAGCGCGAGCTCGAATCCTGTGGGGTTGTTCTTGAAGCTGCCTTTGACGTATAACTTTTTGAGCAGAAAAGTCGGAATGACCGTTGGCATCCTTGCCCTCCAATCAGCATTGATGGTTTTGATGCGGAGCATCGCATATAGTATATCCCAAAAGGGTTTCTGTGACAAACGCTCCGAATCGAAAATGGTTGCGCGATATTTCAAGTTGCATTATAATGAAATCGCATTCGATTTTTGAAAGGAATTTGCATTGGAGAGTTTTCCGAATCCGGAATCAGCCGCGCCGAACCTCGCGCCGCCGCCCAGCGCGCCGGAGCAGCTGACGCCGCCCGCGCGTTCGCTCTTGAGCAGCGTCGGCAGCGTGCTGCGCGAATTGATCGAAACCCTGATCCTCACGCTCGTCATCTTCCTGCTGATCCGCTTTGCCGTGCAGAACTTTCGCATCGAGGGATTCAGCATGGAGCCGAATTTCCACGACGGGCAGTTCTTGATCGTCAACAAATTGATCTACCTGCTCCATCCCCCGGAGCGCGGCGATGTGATCGTCTTTATCCCCCCGAACAACACGACGCGCGATTTTATCAAGCGGGTGATCGGTCTACCGGGGGACCGCGTCGAGATTGTAAATGGCAAGGTGTTCGTCGATGGTCAGCCGCTGGATGAACCGTACCCGTTGAATCCTGCCAGCTATTCGGCGGGCGCGGTGACGGTTCCGCCGGGTGAGTATTTCGTGCTGGGTGACAATCGCAACAATTCGAGTGATTCACATTCGTGGGGGACGGTGGCGGGCGACAAGATTATCGGCAAGGCGTGGGTTTCGTACTGGCCCCCGCAAGACGTTGGGTTTGTGCCGGCGTTTACCTACGCGGCGGGAAAGTAGTTTGTGATTCAAGGCAATCTCGATGAGTCTTGATCCATCGCCGCCCGCGGGGGAGATGATCGCCGATCAACCGGCGGCGCCGGTTTCGCGTTGGGCTAGTTGGGGCAAGACGCTGCGTGAGCTGGTCGAGACGCTCGTCCTCACGCTTGTCATCTTCCTGCTCATCCGGTTTGCGGCGCCCAACTTTCGGATCGAGGGCTTTTCGATGGAGCCGAATTTCCACGACGGGCAGCACCTGTTCGTGAATCGATTGGTCTATCTGCTGCATCCGCCGGAGCGCGGTGACGTGATCGTGTTTGTTCCGCCCAGCAACGCGACACAGGATTATATCAAACGCGTGATCGGCTTGCCGGGTGAACGAGTGGAGATTGTCGATGGGCGTGTGCTGATCAACGGCACGCCGCTGCAAGAGCCGTACCCGCTCCATCGCGGCTCCTATGCGTTCGGTCCGGTCACCGTGGGTCAGGGCGAATATTTCGTCTTGGGTGACAATCGCGATGCCTCCAGCGACTCGCATTCGTGGGGGATGCTGTCCGCCAAGAAAATAATCGGCAAGGCATGGATCACGTACTGGCCGCCAAATATGATGGGTCTGGTTCCCACGTATTCTTACGCCGCCGCTTTAGGAAAGTGAATCCCCGTGACGATCAAAGACGATGATGTCCGTCTCCTCGTGCAGCAAGTGGTGAGCCGCGTCCTCGCGGAAACATCTGCACCTGCGGTAATCGCAGATGCAGGTGAAAACGCGCCCGCGGCGGCTAACCCATCGCCGGTTTCGCAAAAATCGATCGCGCTGGGCGCCGATCACGGCGGCTTGACGATGAAGCAAGACCTCGCCCAGTATCTCGCTGAACTCGGCTACGCGGTCAACGACTGCGGCGCGTTCACACCCGACCCGGTGGACTATCCCGATATCGCTTACGCGGTCGCGAAACTCGTGAGCGACGGCGCGGCGTGGCGCGGCATTGTTATCGACGGCGCAGGGATCGGCTCGGCGATGACGGCGAACAAAGTGCCGGGCATCCGCGCCGCGCTGTGCTACGACCTCTCGACCGCGCGGAACGCGCGCGAGCACAACGACGCGAACGTGCTGACGCTCGGCGCGCGGCTCATCGGCGCGGGACTGGCGCGCGACATCGTCAAGACGTTTCTGGAAACCGATTGCACGGAAGAGCGGCACAAAAAGCGCGTCGCGAAGATCATGGATGTGGAACGACGTTATCTGAAGAAATAAGCGGAGGCATTCCGTGACAATTCGTGTGTGTCTCGCCGGCGCAACGGGCTGGGCTGGCGCAGCATTGGCAAAAGGCATCGCGCAAGCGGACGACCTTGAATTGGTCGCGGGCGTATCGCGCCAACACGCCGGCGAGCGACTCGGTGGGGTGTTGGGAATTTCCAATCTAAATGTTCTGCTCAGCGGCTCTGCCGATCAAGCATTGGCGACTGCGTGCGATGTCTTTGTGGAATACACGCGCCCCGAAGTTGCCAAGGCGAATGTAAGCGCAGCCATTCGGCGCGGCGCGCAGGTGGTGATCGGCACATCGGGCTTGACCGATCAGGACTTGGGCGATCTCGACCGCTTAGCGCGCGAACATCGCGTCGGCGTTCTCGCGGTCGGCAACTTTTCATTCGCGACCGTGGTGCTGACGAAATGTGCAGAGCTTGCCGCCCGGTATCTCTCGCAGTGGGAGATTATCGATTACGCCTCCGCGGGAAAACCGGACGCCCCCAGCGGTACCGTGCGCGAATTAGCGCATAAGCTCGCGCAAGTTCGCCGCCCTGAGATAATGATCCCGATCGATCAAACGCAAGGTCCCCCAGAGAGCCGCGGCGCGACGCTTCACGGGATGCAGGTGCATTCGGTTCGCCTGCCGGGCTATGTGATATCGACCGAAGCGATCTTCGGCGCGCTGGATGAAAAGGTGAGCATTCGCTACGACGCGGGGAGCAGCGCGGAGGCGTATGTGGACGGCGCGCTCCTGGCGATCCGCCGGGTCGGCTCGTTCGTCGGTCTCAAGCGCGGCTTGGACAGCGTGATGGATTTTTAGCGATTGACGAGGGACTGGCAAATATGACCATTTCTGAAACACGCGTCCAAGAAATCACGCGCGCGATTCTGGAAGCGTTGACGAAGTACGCCGTGCCGCCGACCGGCGTTGCCGAGGAACAGGGTTGCGTCGATTGTCAGATTTGCGCGCAAAAGTGCCCCGAGCGCGTGCGCCAGATGATCGGCGCGGGCGCGGCGCGCATCAGCGCGCG
>JBBIJS010000270.1:0-2788 GCA_037445855.1 Chloroflexota bacterium
AGCGCCGTCAGCATTTCTTGAACGGAGGTGAACTTGACGCGCGGGCGACCCAGCGCGGCGCCCTTCGCCACCTCCAGCTGGTCGAGCGCGAGCCAATCTGCGAAAGTGAAGACTTGCGGCTGACGTTCGCGAATGAGTTGCTCGATGCTCGCCGCGTCCGGCTGCGCTGGCTGGAGCGTCGCCCCCTTCGCCGCATCTTCCAGCATCCCGGTCGCGGTCTCCACCGAGTCCGGTTTGTTCGTGCCGATCACGCCGCTCGGTCCGCGTTTGATCCAGCCGGTCGCATATTCGCCGGGCAGCGGCTGCTTGGAGTTGGGATCGAGGACGCGCCCCTTTTCGTTGAGGATCACTCCATAGCGATCGTTGAACGGCACGCCCGGCAGCGCGACGCCACGATAACCCACGGAGCGAAACACCAGACCGATTTGCAAATCTTCAAACTGATCGGTCGCTTTGGGGCTGATCGTGCCCGTGTCGGTTTTGTAAAGGACATTCTTGACCAGGCGCATCTTGTTCACCGTGCCGCCCGCATCGCCGGACAATTCCACCGGCGAAACCAGGAATCGGATGATCAGGCGGCGCGGTTTGATGTCCGGTTTAGACAGCGCATAGCCCTGCAGGATCTCAACCTTTTTGTGCAGCGACGGGTCGTTGCTCGCGGCAACCTCCGCCTGACTCAAGTCATCCAGCCGCGCTTCGTCCGGCAGAACGATGGCGGCCGCGTCTTCGAGTTCGCCAATTTCTTTGATTTCCGGATTCGTGAACGCGGCTTGCGCCGGACCACGCCGACCGAGCAGATACACTTCCCTGACCTTGCTCTGGCTCAGCGCGGCGATGGCATAGTCCGCCATATCCGTCGCCGCGAGTTCCTTCGGCGTAAGCGAAAGGATGCGCGCCACGTCGATCGCCACATTGCCGACGCCCACCACCGCGACGCGTTCCGCCGACAACTCAAAGTGGTGATCGCGGAAATCCGGGTGTCCGTTGTACCACGCGACGAACTCCGTCGCCGGATGGCTGCCGATCAGATCTTCGCCGGGGATTCCCATCCGCCGATCCGTCTGCGCGCCGGTCGCGAATAGAATCTGGTGGTAATGGTCCTGAAATTCTGCCAGCGTCAGATGCTTGCCGAATTCGACATTGCCGAAGAACCGGAAGCCGGGCTTGACAGCAATGGCTTGGAAAACCTTGGTGACCGTCTTGATCTTTTGATGATCGGGCGCGACGCCGCCGCGCACCAGCCCGTACGGCGTGGGCAGCCGATCGAACATATCGATCTCCACGACAAGGGCGGTTTGTTTCATCAAATAGTCCGCCGCGTAGAACGCCGCGGGACCTGAGCCGATGATAGCGACGCGCAGTGGGTCCGATGACGTGCCGAGTGTGGACATGCGTAATTTATCCTTTGCTGATGCGGGTTTGAAGATTGTCGATCTCACCCTTGTATTCGTTGAGTTGCGCCTTGACCAGGTCGCCGATGGAAACGATCCCAATGAGCTTGCCGCCGTCGAGGATCGGCATGTGGCGGAAATGTCGATCGGTCATCGTCTTCAAAACCGCGTTGAGGTCATCGTGCGGCGAGCCGGTGACGATATTCTTGGTCATCAGCTGGCTCACCGCGACCGCGAAGATATCCCGGTTCTTGACGGCGTGGCGGACGATGTCGCGCTCGGACAGAATCCCAACCGGCTTGCCTGCCGCGTCGGCGACTACCAGCGCGCCAATATTATGCTCGCTCAGCGACGCCATCGCATCGCCAACCGATTGATCGGGACGAATGGTGACGACGTTCATCCCCTTGGTCGCGAGAATTGCACTGATCTTCATAACCTTATCTCCTTCCCGGCTGTAGACCGGCGCTACCCCGTGTTGATTCGACCAAACTGCTTGCCGAGCGATTATAGCATAGAATGAAAAATCTGTGGCGCGGGCGGCTCGCCTGCGAGCTAGCCGCCCGCGCCAATGCTCTTGTGTAACTCCACGCAGCAGATCGCGCCATTAGATTGACAGCGCCAACATTTCGCCGCATAATGGACGCCAACATGGTCGAAAAACCAAACGCCGCACCCGACTCGATTGAGGCGCTCGTCGCCGGCTGGCACGCCGATTCCGAAATCCATCCGAATGTCGCGGCGTGGCGAACGCTTCCCGCGCGCGCCGCGCAGTTCGCGCCCTTCCCCGACGACTTGCACCCCGCACTGATCGAATCGCTCCGCGCGCGCGGCATCAACGCGCTATACTCGCATCAGCATATCGCGTGGCGGCAAACGCGCGCCGGCAAGCACATCGTCGTCGTGACCGGCACCGCCAGCGGTAAGACGCTGTGCTACAACTTGCCCGTACTGGATCGCCTGCTACGCGACCCGCACGCGCGCGCGCTCTACCTCTTTCCAACGAAAGCGCTGGCGCAAGACCAGGTCGCAACTCTGACCGCTGACGGAAGACGGATGACGGAACCTCCGTCTTCCGTCCACCGTCCTCCGTCCGTTGCCGCTTACGACGGCGACACGCCCACCGACAAACGCGCGGCAATTCGCGCGAACGCGCGCATCGTCGTCAGCAACCCCGATATGCTGCACACTGGCATTCTACCGCACCACACACTCTGGGCGGAGTTTTTTCGCAACCTACAATTCGTCGTCATCGACGAGATGCACGCGTACCGCGGCGTGTTCGGCTCGCACGTCGCGAACGTGCAGCGGCGATTGAAACGCGTCGCCGCGTTCTACGGCGCATCGCCGCAATTCATTCTCACGTCCGCGACAATTGCCAATCCGCGCGAACTCGC
>JBBIJS010000270.1:2888-4086 GCA_037445855.1 Chloroflexota bacterium
AGCGCGTACTGGATGGTGCATCCGCACGCGATTTATTTGCACGAAGGGCAATCATTCGTCGTGGACGAACTCGATTTGGAGCACCACCTCGCGCGGCTACGCGCGACGGATGCCGATTACTACACCGAGCCGCGCAAGGAAACGCAGGTGCAGTTGCTCGCTCAACTCGCGCAAGCCCAAGCGCGCGGCGCGACCAAGGCGCACGGCGAAATCGCGGTGACGACGCAGGTGGTCGGCTACAAAAAGATCAAGTGGTTCACGCACGAGAATCTCGGCATGGGCGAGGTGTCGCTGCCGCCGACCGAATTGCGCACGACCGGCTATTGGCTCGCGCTGAACGACGCGACGGTCGAGCATCTGCGCGCGCAGGGATTGTGGACGAATGACCCGAACGACTACGGCGCGAACTGGCAGACGATCCGCGACCGCGTTCGCGCGCGCGATGGCTACCGTTGCCAAAACTGCGGCGCGGCGGAGAACGGACGCGCGCACCACCCACGCAAAGGACGCGGGGTCTTCGATGTCCACCACAAGATTCCCTTCCGCGCGTTCGCGTCGCGCGAGCAGGCAAACCAAATCGACAATCTCACCACGCTCTGCCCAAACTGCCACCGTCGCGCGGAGCAGGCGGTCGCGCTGCGAAGCGGACTCGCGGGTTTGGCGCACGCGCTCGGGCATCTCGCGCCGTTCTTCTTGATGTGCGACACGCGCGATATCGGCGTACATTCCGATCCGCAGTCGCCGCTGGCGGATGGCAAGCCAACCGTCGTGATTTACGACAGCGTGCCGGCGGGCATCGGCTTTAGCGAACGGCTGTTTGAGTTGCACGACGAGTTGCTGACACGCGCACACGAACTCGTTGCCGCGTGTGAATGCGAGGACGGCTGCCCGTCGTGCGTCGGTCCTGGCGGCGAGAATGGGTACGGCGGGAAGAAAGAGGCGCGTGCGTTGTTGGAGGTGCTAACGGCGCGTTGACTTGTCGCAGAATCAGTGATATGCTCTCGCCGTACGAGGGCCCCACCTATCTATAACTACTTTGACCAACGTTCACTCGGTAAAGAATACTCGAGGCTACTCGAATGACTAGAAACAAAAGTCGCCCAGAAATCAAGGGGCTATACTACATCACCCATATCGACAATATTCATTCGATTCTCTCTCAAGGCATTCTTTCGCATCGTTTCGTTGAAGATCGCGG
>JBBIJS010000271.1:0-4028 GCA_037445855.1 Chloroflexota bacterium
TGCTTGATCCTCCCAACTCTCAAGTTCAATTGTCGGAGCAGCAAGACGTACATTGAACGCGGTACCAGACATTGATCCATTGCCTTCCAACACGTTGCCGTATTCTCTATCCCACGAGTTGCAGAAAGTATCGGTGAAACCGCGTGTCCTGTGTCAACTCCGGATGAAACGAAGTCGCCAGCAGGTTGCCTTGCCGCGCCGCGACGATCGTGCCGTCGTCCAACTTCGCCAGCACCTCCACGCCTTTGCCGACGCTTTCAAGCAGCGGCGCGCGGATGAAGATCGCGTGGAACGGACGCGGCGTGCCGTTATCGATTCCAGCGAGCGCGGGAACGTCAAGGTCTTGCTCAAAGCTTTCCACCTGGCGACCGAACGCGTTGCGCTTGACCTTCACATCCATCAAGCCAAGCACCGGCTGATTGCGTCCCACGTCTTTGGCGAGAAAGATCATTCCCGCGCACGTGCCCCACACCGGCTTGCCGGCATTACAGAACGCGCGCAGCGGCTCGATCAAACCAAATTCGGCGGCGAGTTTGCCGAACGTCGTGCTCTCGCCGCCGGGAATAATCAGCCCGTCGAGATCGGCGAGTTGTTCTGGCTTGCGGACTTGAACCGCGTCAACGCCGAGCGATTGCAGGATATGGATGTGTTCGATGAAATCGCCTTGCAAGGCGAGGACGCCGATTTTCATAGCATAAAGTATACAGGGATACAGGTAAACAAGTAAACAAGACTTGCCTACCTGTTTACTTGTCTCCTTGTCTACTCACTTACCATCCCCGCACCGCGAGCAATTCTTTCTCCGGAATCTGCTTCGCGGCGAGCCCGGACATTGGCTCGCCCAAGCCGCGCGACACTTTGGCGATAATCTCGGGATCGTTGTAATGCGTTGTCGCTTCGACGACGGCTTTGGCGCGCTTGGCGGGATCGCTGGATTTGAAGATGCCGGAGCCGACGAACACGCCGTCGACGCCGAGCTGCATCAGCAGCGCCGCGTCTGCCGGCGTCGCAATGCCGCCCGCCGCAAAGTTCACGACCGGCATGCGTCCAAGTTTCGCGGTCTCTTGCAAGAGCTCGTACGGCGCGCCGAGCTCTTTCGCAAAGTGCATCAGTTCTTCCGGCGGCATGTGCTGAACGCGGCGAATCTCGCCGAACACCGTACGCGCATGCCGCACCGCTTCGACCACATCGCCGGTGCCGGCTTCGCCTTTCGTGCGGATCATCGCCGCGCCTTCGCCGATGCGCCGCAGCGCCTCGCCCAGATTGCGGCAGCCGCAGACGAACGGGACTTTGAAATCGTTCTTGTTGATATGGTTCTCTTCGTCCGCCGGCGTGAGCACTTCGCTCTCGTCAATGTAATCGACGCCGAGCGCTTCCAGAACTTGCGCTTCGACGAAATGTCCGATGCGCGCCTTTGCCATCACCGGAATCGTGACCGCTTCCATGATCTCGACGATCTTGGTCGGGTCAGCCATCCGCGCGACGCCGCCCTCGCGGCGAATGTCTGCCGGCACGCGTTCGAGCGCCATGACCGCGCACGCGCCCGCGTCTTCCGCGATCTTCGCCTGCTCGGCGTTGGTCACGTCCATAATCACGCCGCCCTTGAGCATCTGCGCCAGCCCCACTTTGACCGCCCAGGTTCCGACTTGTTTCTCTGCCATCTTCCACCTCCGATTGGATCGGCTCGCCTCGCCTACTGATCTGGTTCCCGTCAAACAAAAAATCGCGCCCCACATGCAGCGCGACGGCTCCGGGGAACTTCTGCCATGATATTATGCCAAAAGTCCCGGCTTGTCAAGCAAAAATCAATTCAAGACAAAACGGCTCACGCGATTCCGCGTGAGCCGTCGACTTCTGGTACTCTTTGGTCTAGCTGGTTGCCATCTTCTTCTTCGCGCGCCGCTGCATGATCGCGCGCAGGATGAGCGCGAGCACGATGAACGGCAGCAGCAGTACGATCAAAACCGGCAGCAGGAACAGGATCAGCCAAATGGCGAGATCAATGAGACCTTGCAGCGCTTGCACGAGCGAGCGCAGCGCCTGCGCGGCGGTCTGGTTCGGCAGCCACGTCTCGGGTTGGACGATCTGGATGTCCTGATGCGGCACTAACTCGACTGTCAACGTCGCGAGCGCGGTGGTCTTATCGAGCACGTTCATCTGACCTTTGATCTGCTCGATCTGTCCCTGCACTGCGCTCAACTGATTGTACACCGCGAGAATGTCTTCTGCCTTACTCGATTTCGCGGTCACCGAGTCCAGCATCTTACGCAGATCGTCGCGCGTCGCCTGCAAGTTCGTCAGCCGCGCGTTGAGATCGGTGTATTGATCGGTCACGTCGTTGGAATTTTTGTTGCGGCTCAATACTTTGAGTCCGATGGCTTCGATCTGTTTCTGCGCGGCGTCGAGTGAATCCGCGGGAATCCGCAGGGTGATCGTGCCGCGCATTTGTCCTTGCGGGTCGCGGCTCAGGTTCGACGCGGAGACATAGCCCTTGTACTGCAGCGCGATCGAATTGATGTCAGTGGCTGCCTTGTCCGGATCTTGCACTTCGAGGCGCAGGTTCACCGTGTAGACGATCATGCGCTCGGCGCTCGCGGCGCTGGGAACATTGCCGGTGGAATTCGTCGCCCCGGCTTTGAGCGTCGCATCGGCGGACTGTAAGGCGGCGCCAGGAACGGGCGGCATAGCCAACGCCGCAGGCGCCGAGGTTGGCGCGGCAGCCCTCGGCGCGGAACAGGAAATGATCGCCAGTGCGAGCGCGGAAACGGCAAGGACAATCAATGTGCGTTTCATGGGAGCCATCCTTTCGGTTTGCATTGTTGCGTTCTCACTCCATAGACGCTGGAGGCGGGGAAAAGTTCCACCAAAAAACCTGACAAGGAATACGCTCTTGTCGGGTTTGCAGAGTCTACCAGCCGTAGCTCAATCGCGTGATGAGGCGTGTCGGCAAGTCGAATTGTTGCATCTTCGCTTGCGTGGCGGCAATGTCGTAATCGATCCGATAATGCATGAGCGTTGACGTCTCCAGGTCGAGGATGGCGTAGGCGGCGCGCGGGTCGCCGTCGCGCGGCTGACCGACGCTGCCGGGGTTGAGCATCATTCGTTCGGGGTTCAGTTTCAGCGGTGTGTCCTCCGGCAGCGCGTCGGCGGTGGCGGTTCGGTCGACGCCCCGAAAGCGATAGACGACCGGCACATGGGTATGTCCCATCAGGCAAATGGGCGTATCGAAATAATCAAAGTTGGTGCGCGCGACCGCCGGCGTCAAGACATACTCCCAGATGGGATACCGCGGACTGCCGTGGACGAGCGTGAACTTGCCGGCTTGCGTCGGCACTCGCTCCGGCAGCGCACGCAGCCAATCGAGGTTCGTCGGCGAGAGTTGTTCGCGCGTCCAGTACGCCGCGAGGCGCGCGTCAGGATTGAATTCTTCCAGGTCGAGCTTGCCGAGGGCAGCCCAATCGTGATTGCCGGCGAGGCAGAGCAAATCGAACGAGCGAAGGCGCTCAATGCACGCGTTCGGCTCGGGTCCATAGCCCACGACATCGCCCAGGCACCAGACGCAGTCGAACGGCGCGGCTTGCGCCAGCACGGTGTCCAACGCGACGAGGTTCGCGTGAATGTCAGAGATGATCAAGATGCGCATACTTCCTCGCCGCCATTCTACCACAATTGAGACGAAAGCAAAAATGGTCAGGGACTTGTGTAGTTCAGTTTGAGGGCGAACTTTGAAAAGACTCAGGGTGCGCGCTCTCTAGCGCGCCTGCACACGGCGTTAGAGAACGCCTGCTCCTTTGTTTATGAAAACCTGCCCCCAAGGTGAACTACACCCGGGACTTGCATTTCACAAACCCATTGCTGAGGCGCGGAGAAAAACAAAATAGAAAAACTCTGCGCTTCGGCGGTGAGATGTAGATAATCGCCGCACACGGCTGTTGCGAAGTCGATTGACAGGAGCAATGGTGTCATTGCGAGGAGCGATTTTCCCTGGCACCGCCCGCCAGGGCAGGTGTGCGACGAAGCAATCTCAT
>JBBIJS010000272.1:0-4025 GCA_037445855.1 Chloroflexota bacterium
AATGGGCACGATGACGCCTGCTTGGGCGCATAAATCAAGCAGGGTCATTAAATCGTGAGTCTTTGGGAAAGCCAGGTTTCTCGAGACGAGCGCAGCTTTCAGATATTTTCAGCACACTGTTGAGAATGAAAACATGCGCCACGAGTCAAGGGTCTCTTGCGGCGTAGCGCTGACCGAGCCAACACGAAATCTTCTTCCGCGTGTGCCATCCACGCTCGAGGATCAGTGGTCTCGTTCATACAAGACCTGTCCGCGCGCTAGAATTTCCTTGAGGAAGAAATCGCCGGACTTGAGCCCTTGCGTAATCTCGTCCGGCGTTTTCACCAGAATGTCCACCGGGAAAGGGCGCGGACGCAAGAGGCGTGAAACGCGGAGGTATCGCTGGGTGGGTGATGCTACCTCAGTCTGCATCACCACGAGCAAATCTACGTCACTGTCAGGGGTCGGCATTCCGTACGCGTACGAACCGAACAGCACGATTTTTTCCGGTTGAAGCTGCTGCACGATTTGCTGGATTGCCTTCGGCAACGCGTCGGCAACTCGCGCCGAGAAGCCGGTCGGCTTTAGCCGCGCACTGATCCCAAGCATGGAGTGGTTCGGCATCGAGTGGGTCATGTCAATCCAAATCTGAAATCACAAATCTGAAATCCTAAATTCCCTTACGCGTCCTTTAGATATTCCCCCACGCTGCGTCCCTCGTGCGTCCGTGCAATCGTTTCCGCCAGCAGCGGCGCGACCGAGAGGATTTTGAAATTGGGCAAGCGTTTTTCTTTGGGAATCGGCACAGTGTCCGTGCAGATGAATTCTTCGATCGGCGCTTCGCGCAGCCGCTCGACCGCCGGATGCGACAGCGTCGCGTGCGTGCAGGCGGTGTACACGTGCCGCGCGCCGCTGCGCTTGAGCAGATGCACTGCCTCGGTCAGCGTCCCGGCGGTATCCACCTCATCGTCGACGAGAATCGCGTTCTTGTCCTGCACCTCGCCGATGACGGTCAGCGCCTGCGCCTTCGGGTCATTGCCGATGCGCCGCTTTTCGACGAACGCCAGTGGCAGGTCGAGCTTGCGCGCAAAGTTGCGCGCCTTTTTTGCAAAGCCCAGGTCCGCCGAGACCACCACCGCGTCCGGGATGTTTTTCTCGGCGAGATAATCGGTCAGAATCGGAAACGCGGAAAATTCGTCGCCGGGGATTTGGAAGAATCCCTGAATCTGTCCGGCGTGCAAATCGATCGTCATGTAGCGATCTGCGCCGGCGACGCCGATGATGTCTGCGAGCAAGCGCGCGGTGATCGCGATGCGCGGTTGATCCTTCTTGTCGCTCCGTCCGTACGCGTAGAACGGAATGAGCGCCGTGATGCGTCCAGCCGACGCGCGTTTCATCGCGTCGAGGAAGATCAGCATCTCGAAAATGTTACGATGGATCGGCGAAGAAAGACTCTGGACGAAGAAAACGTCCGCGCCGCGCACGCTGCATTTGAGCTGAACGAAAATATTCTCATTCGGAAAGTCGATGATCTCAGCGCCCATCAGCGGTACGCGCAGATGCTTGCAGATCGCTTCCGCCAGCGGACGGTTGCTCCGCCCGCTGAACATCGCCAATTCGCCAAACTCCTTCGCCATTGAAGCCCTCCGACAACCTATCTCCTTGCCCCTTCCCTGAAAGGGAAGGGGTTGGGGTTAGGTCTTTCTATTTTTCCTCGATCGTAACCGTCTGAATCACGTCGCCCACGGCGATCTTTTGGACGACGTCCATTCCTTGCGTCACTTGACCGAACACGGTGTACTGCCCATCCAAACCCGGCTGCGGCGCCAGCGTGATGTAGAACTGGCTGCCGCTGCTGGGCGTCGTTTCAGCCGGACCACTCTGTCGCGCCATCGCCAACGCGCCTTTGGAATGTTTGCCCTTGATTTCCGGCGGAATGTTATAGCCCGGTCCGCCCGTCCCTGTGCCTAGCGGATCGCCGCCCTGAATGACAAAGCCCGCGACGACGCGATGGAAAGTCAGGTTATCGAAAAAACCATCGCGCGCGAGGAAAACGAAATTGTTGACGTGTTGCGGCGCGTCTTTCGGATACAACTCGGCGACGATGTCGCCTTTCGTCGTTTTGATCGTAGCGACATACGTCTTGTTGACGTCAATGGTCATCGCCGGTGCAGTCTTGTACATGTTGCTCCTTTGTTGGGGCGCGAGTTTCGCCGCGCTGCCGGCGCCGGTCGATGGCGCAAGCGCCGCCGCGAGAGTTGGCGCGGCGGGCGCGGTGGGAATACTGAGTGGCGTGGGCGTCGCCGCGGACGCGCACGCGCTCAAGAAGGTGATCGATAGAACCGCGAACAGCGCGAGCGCGCCGCCGGTGAGCAGGCAGCCCTTTTTCGCGGTTGCCGCTGGCGGCCGCGCCTGCCAGTTTCCTTTTTGCATAGCCGTTTGTGCCTCCACAATTAGTGCGTCGGTATCTTTGTAGTGACTCGCGTACATCAGGCGCGCCTTCCGCAGCGCGGCGAGCGCGGCAGCGTAATGCTGCGTGTCCAACGCGGCTTTACCTTGCCGGTACAGCGCGTCGATATCGCGCATCCGCAGCGCCCATTGCAACTTGGCTTCAGCGCCCTGAATCACGCGATCGAACGTCAGCAGTTTGCGATAAACCTCGATGGTCTGTTCCCAGTCCTCGGCTTTGGCGGCAGTTTCCGCTTCTTGCAAGAGCCGATCGATCTCCGCGGCGTTGCCGGCTTGCCCGGGTAGATTATCGTGTGCAGTGCTCATAGATGCTCCGTGAGAAAGGGTCAGTTCCGCAAATGGAAGGCATCGCAAGGTCGATGGATATTCTGCGCAGCGTGTTTGCGTGACCCTGGACGCGTCCCGCGCAATTCCAATCTGTTTCGCCGTGCCGAATGAGAAGAAGGCGCATCAAATTCTAGTTGTATCTGTTCGTTGCCTTACTGAGTCACTGCGACACGCGCGATGGGCAGGGATTCTGCTTCCAGTCGTGCGAGATTGACGACTTGACTGGCATGGTCGATGTCGATGCCGACCAGATGTCCCTCCGCGTCAAAGTCCAAGACCACACCCGGGGCAACTTCGTTAGAGTCGACGCTGGTTTTCTCAGAAAGATCGATATAGAGTGTATCGGTGTCAGAATAATATTTGAATTTCATGGTTGGCTACTCCTTAAAGCCGCGGTCAGGAAACGCATTGAGGACTGTCTCGCCGTCTTCGAGAGTCACTACTCGCAAGTATTTGCCAAGCTCAGGTACGAATATCCACTGTCGCACGCGGCCATCTGGCTGAACGGCTTTGCGGATAGGATTCTGGATTGCTCTCTCGCACCATTCGCGTTTGATATACGAGCGCTTACGAAGTACCTGTTCCTCAAAGTAGCGCGTTGTTTTCATGGATCAACTTTTCCACCGCCTGGTATACATCCATCTCGCGCGCCGCCAGTTTATCGACTAGCGCGTCGATCTTGCCGCCGTTCACTCCAGCGAGCAGCTGTGCCATCACCTCGCGCTGCGCGACGTGTTCCAGCTCCGCGCGCAGCCGCGCACGCTCGCGTGATTCCAGCAAGTGATTCGATTCCAAATACGCGCGATGCTTGCCGATCCACTCGACCGCGTCGGCGATGCCTTCGCCCTTGATCGCCATCGTCTTCAGCACCGGCGGACGCCAATCATTTTCCGCTTTCGGTTTGAGATTCAGGTTCATCTCCAGCGCGGCAACGGTCGAGTTCGCGCCGTCGTGGTCGGCTTTGTTGACGATGAGCACGTCCGCGATTTCGAGGATGCCGGCTTTGATCGCCTGAATGTCATCGCCCATGCCCGGCGCGTCGACGACGAGCGTCGTGTGCGCGTTCTTGGCGATATCGACTTCGCTCTGCCCCGCGCCCACCGTCTCGACCAAGACGATTTCAAAGCCCGCCGCATCGAGAACCTTGATCGTGTCGGAGGTCGCGGACGCTAGCCCCCCAAGATTACCGCGCGTTGCCATGCTGCGAATGAACACACCGTCGTCGCCCGCCAAGTCCTGCATTCGCAACC
>JBBIJS010000273.1:0-4017 GCA_037445855.1 Chloroflexota bacterium
CGTCCCAGTTGCGCGCGGCTTTGCCGCGTCCGCCGTAGATGATGAGTTCGTCCGGTTTTTCGGCGACCGCCGGATCAAGGTTGTTCATCAGCATCCGCAGCGCGGCTTCTTGCAGCCACGACTTGCAACTGAGCTGTGTGCCGCGCGGCGCGCGGACAGGTCTGGGACCGGACATCGTCGTCGCCTCCGTCTAGTCTGAGTGACCCGATTATAACCTTGCGCGCGGAGCGTGTCAACGCGTTGACGCGAATCTGGGCGAGTGCTAGAATGCCGCGCAAGGAGCGTGAATGGCAGCCAGTCTCGCTTTCGATCAAGCCGTTTCATACTATGACCAGACGCGCGTCGATCCGCCGTGGGTCATGGAAGCGATTGCCGATTCGATCCTGCGCGAGGCGCAACGGAGCCGCGGCTCGCGCATCCTGGAGATCGGCGTGGGCACCGGACGCATCGCGCTGCCGGTGCTGGCGCGCGACGCGCCGCTGGTTGGCATCGATCTGTCACTCGCGATGATGGGCGCGTTGCAGAAGAAGATCGCACGGCAGACCGCCCGCGTCGCGCTCGCGCAAGCCGACGCGAACGGCCTGCCCTTCGCCGACGGACTGTTCGATTGCATTTATGCCGTCCACGTCTACCATCTCGTCGCCCACTGGCAAGACGCCCTGCACGACGCGCTGCGCGTCCTCGCGCGTGGCGGCGCGCTGCTCATCAGCTATCACTATCGCCGCGCCGATTCGCCCAATCGGCGCCTCCGCGAAAAACTCGCCGAACTCATCCAACCGTTCGGCATCGACGCCCGGCGTCCCGGCGCGCAGACCTCCGAGGAATTGAAAGCGGAACTGGACACGCTCGCCGGCGGCTCGCGCATCGTCCACATCGTGACGTGGCAGGAGCGCAGCACCCTCGCGCAGACCCTGGATGATCTCGCCGCGCGGATTTTTTCCGAAACGTGGGCGATTCCCCCGGACGTGATGGCAAAAGTTATGCCGTCGCTGCGCGCGTGGGCAGTGCGAGAATTTGGTGATTTGTCGCGCGGGCTGGTGGAGGATTCGCAATTCAATTGGCTCGTCGCGCGAAAAGAGTGAGCCATCTCCGCGCCAGCGTGCTGAAATAGACCCCTAGACCTGACGCGTCCAGCCCACCCGTCAGGTCTCTGCTTGCCCCTTGACAAGGTGTGGTATAATTGTACTGGTTCAATTAATACAATTGAGAGGAGCCGATGGAGATTCGCATCGATCCTGACAGCGCGGTTCCGATCTACTTGCAGATCGTGCATTCGATCAAGCATCAGGTCGCCGCGGGCTGGGTCAAACCCGGCGAGCAACTGGCGACCGTGCGCGAATTGGCGACCACGCTGCGCATCAATCCCAATACCGTGGCGCGCGCGTACGATATCCTGGATACCGATCACGTCATTACCACGCAGCAGGGGCGCGGCACCTATGTGCGCGAACGTCCCGATGCCGCGCATCTGTCACGCGTGCGGCAGGAACAACTCAAGGCGATGATGGATAGCGTCGTCGGCAAAGCGTTGAGTATGGGCTACCCGGCGGATGAAGTGCGCGAAGCGTTCGACGCGCAGATCGCGCGCTGGACGCGAATGAAAAAAGCATAGGAGGCAATTCAAATGGCAGGCAAACTCGATGTGGTCAAACGCAAACCGTCCATGCTGGACCTCAAGCAAACGAACCCAGTTGCGCTGTTCCTGTTCTTTGTCGTGCTCGGACTGGGCATCGTTGCGAGTGCGACGACCGGCCAGTTGGAGAGAGGCAACACGCCGAGCTGGCTGCTGATCGCGCTCGTCATCGGCGTGGTCATCCTGTTCGCGCTGAAAATCGCGAGCCAGTGGGAAAAAGCGATTGTGTTGCGCTTCGGCAAGTTCCAGCGCCTGGCGGGACCGGGCTTGTTCTGGGTCGTGCCGCTGATGGATACGATCCCGGCGTGGATCGATCAACGCGTGATGGTCACATCGTTCAGCGCGGAGAAGACGTTGACGATGGACACCGTGCCGATCGACGTGGACGCCGTTCTCTTCTGGGTCGTGTGGGACGCGCAGAAGGCGGCGCTCGAAGTGCAGAATTATCGCGAAGCGATTGCCTGGGCAGCGCAGACGGCGCTGCGCGATATTATCGGCAAGATGATGCTGGCGGATATTCTGGTCGGTCGCGACAAGATCGATATCGAATTACAGAAGATTATCGACCAGCGCACGACGCCGTGGGGCGTGACGGTACAATCGGTCGAGATTCGCGATGTGGTGATCCCCGCGGCGCTCGAAGATGCCATGAGCCGGCAAGCGCAGGCGGAGCGCGAGCGGCAGGCGCGCGTGATCCTCGGCGAATCGGAAAAACAGATCGCAGCAAGTTTCGTTGCAGCCGCGCAACAGTACGTCGACAATCCAACGGCGTTGCACCTGCGCGCGATGAACATGTTGTTTGAAGGTCTCAAAGAGAAAGGTGCGCTGGTCATCGTTCCCAGCAGTGCGGTAGACACGATGAATCTGGGCGGGTTGAGTGGCTTAACCGCGCTGGCGAAGAGTGCAGAGACCCAACAGAAATCAAGTTGAGGTAAGGACATGCCCGAACAAGTACAGTGGGAATACCGCGTTCTGACCATCGGCTCGATGATAGGAACGAAAGACGAAAAGATTCAAGCCACGCTGAACGAATGGGGTGAAGACGGCTGGGAGGCAATCAACGTCTACACCCCTTCCGGCAGCGGCAAGGTGACGATGGTCGCCAAACGTCCACTGACAACTGAGGAACGCCGGCGGCGGTCAATGCCGGGACGCCGTTAGCCGCCGTTCAATTGGAGCGCGCGGAAAAGCGCCTACCGCCGCCGCGACGATCGTGAGTATTGATAGACTCTAGAATAGGGTAAGATCACCATATGGAACAAACCAACCATTCACAAACTCCCAATCGAATTACTGGAGTATTCGCTTTCCTGTGGAGGAGAACTATCGTCTCGGATATCGTGCAGGGCATCATTGTCGGTGCCGTGCTGGGGTTTATCATATTCGAGGCCATTACCAACGCCCACGTCACGAAAGTCAATGGCTGGTCCACCATGCTCGGATGCGGCGAGCCCGATATTAGCGTGCTGATGCGCGGCGTGTGTGCCAATGAATTTCCCGGCCCGATAAACACGCCGCAAGAAGCGATGTACTGGAGGACGAACACTGATGGCGCTGGTCAAATACTCTCCGGAGCGCACGACTACATCATGCACTTTCCGGCAGGTCAGCTCCCGCCGAACAACGCGTTTTGGTCGCTGACGATGAGCGACACGAAAAATCGCTTCGTGCAGAATCCCATCAATCGGTACAATGTAAGCGACCGCTCCGGGCTCGTCCCCAATGCCGATGGTTCCGTCGACATTTACATCCAAAACACCGATCCGGCAGGGCACGAGTCCAACTGGCTGCCCGCGCCAGAAGGCGATCTCATACTTGATCTGCGCGTATATCTGCCCGGCCAGTCCGTTCTCGACGGCACATACAAAGTGCCGCCAGTCGTTGAAACACAATGACACTTCTATGAAACACAAACACCTCATCATATTCAGCTCGGTCATGATAGCGGCGTGCGCGATCAGCACATTCCTCTTCATTTACTATTGGCCGCTCCTCGTAAGCAACCGTTTTAAAAAAGCGATCCTCGATCAAGGATTCGGCGACGGCCCCGTCCCGGTCAATACGCTCTATACGGAGCCGCAAGCGCTCTTCGCGGAGCCGCTTACTACATCGCTGCCGCCCGGAAGCTCAAACCTGATGACCGTCGGCGTGAACCACGACACGCTTCTTGTAGGCGGCTGGCTCGACCTTTCTAAGGGGCCGCAAGTTTTGCACGTGCCGGACTTCTCCAGCCGCTATTACAGCGTGCAGTTCACTGACCCGTTTGACATCGACTTTGCCTACATTGGCACGCGCGTCACCGGCACCGGGGCTGGCGACTACCTCATCGCGGGGCCGGCTTGGAAAGGAATCGTGCCACAAGGAATGAAACAAATATCCTCGCC
>JBBIJS010000274.1:0-4004 GCA_037445855.1 Chloroflexota bacterium
CGCCGCTAAAGGCAATCGCATGGTCCATCGGATCATCTTCTTGTTCCTTTCCATTTGGAATAAAAAATCTGCCTCTTCTGGAATAGAAGAGGCAGACAAGCATCATTGATTGATCTTATCTCATCTTCCAGATTTCACTTCTGTCGGAATTGGCACCGTGTTTTGGAGATTGGATGGTGGAGCTTAGACCTTGGACACTTGGCAGGCGATCCAATTTCTAACTTCCAGTTTCCAGTTTCCAACACCGGTTGTCGAGGTTTCACAGGGCCGGTCCCTCCACCTCTCTGGATGAGCTGAGTCACGTATTCAATTAGTGTGGCAATAAAATACCACAGCGGCGGCATTTTGTCAAGACAAAATCATTTAGAAATCATTTAACTCTTCGATCAAAAACTTTGGTACAAGCCCGGGTGCGCCGATTCGCGTCTGCGCGATCTCGTCTACCGCGTCGCGCAAGCCGGGCGACCACAACTCCCGCAGGAATCCGCCGGCATCGCGCGATTCGTACCACCCTTCGCCAAAATGATCGACCAGAAAGCGGCGCAACTGCACTTCGAATACCCATGCTCTTGTGTAACCCGCGACGTAGAACGCGTCATCCACATCGTCGAGATAGCGCGCCGGCGGAATCGCCACGTGCAGCGCGTCGCCAAGCAGGTCGCGGTACGCCGATTCCATTCCGCTCGGTCCGTCGTCGTGCAGATGCAACTCGTACTGGAGTTTCGCGACATAGCGCCGCAGCAGCCACAACTTGTTGAACCGCGCAAAGCGGCGATACGTTTCCGCCTCGCGCAGCGGCGCGCGCAAAACGTCGACCAGCCAGCGCGGCGTGTGCGTTAGCGATTCAAACAGGAACGCGAACGTCTCACTGATCGCTTCGTCGCCCAGATACCGCAAGGCGAATGGGAGCGCGGCGTCGATGTGCGAAAAATGCTCCGCGTGCCCCGACTCGTGGAAGAGCGCGCGGTAATCGTCCTGTCCGCCGATGGGCTTGATGACGAGATAGACTTGCGCCGGCACGCGCACTGGCGCGCAGAACGCCCGCGGCGATTTCAGCGGACGCGCGTCCGTGTCAAGCGTCAAGCCGGGCGTGCTCTCCAATTCTAGTCCCAGCCGCTCCATCGTCTTGAGCAACACCGGCACGAGGCGATCCGCCGGGAAAATCGGATCGAACTCCGGCGCGCGCAAGACGAACGCGACGTCACTGGTATCGGCTTCTTTGCGCGGCACGCGCGCGGCAGACAGGCGCGCGCCCAACTGCTCCTCGAAAATCGTTTCCGTGTCTGCCAGCAGCGGCGCGAGCGATTCGGCGAGTTTCGCCAGGTCCCAGCCGCGCAGCCGCTCGATCATCGCGCGGTAGCCGGCGAAACCCAAACTGCGCGCGAGGTCGTGCTGCGCGGTCAGCCGTTGGATGCGCTGCGGGTTCTGCTTGACCATGACGGCGATCTGGCGCGCCTGCAAATCGTGCCGCCGGCGATAGTCCGGCTCGCGCACCAAAACCGAGCGCACATTCTGATACGGAATCGGCTGTTCGTCCCACAGCACTGTCGCTTTGAGTTCGGCGTTAGTGATCTGCTCGCTCAGTTCCTTGACCGCGTTTTCGAGGTAATGGCTCACCGCGAAATCAGCGAGGTGGTGCGCCGGTCTATCATTCTCCTGCGCCAGCGCGGCAAGGCGTTCACGCACCGCCGCTTGTGCGAAGAGGTCGGCGTTGCGCTGATAGATCGGCGCCAGTTCAAGTTTTTCTTTCAGTCCCGCGCCGACCTGGTATTGCTCGCGCATCACCTCGCTCAGAAATTCTTCCGCGCGTTCCGCAAATGTTCTGTCAGGCATCGCGCGCCTCATACTTGCGCGAGATGATCGAGCACCTGCTTGATCGTCAGCGCGAGATCGGGATGCGAATCCTCGAAATGCGCCGTCGCAGTGTTGAGCCGAGCGCGCAACGACGCGCGCGACGCGGCATCGGGTTCTTTGAGCACCGCCTGAATGTCCTCCCGCAAGTGCTGGAGCAAGAGCCGCGATTCGTCATCGACCGCGGGGGTGTTCGCAAGTTGCGCGTGGAGTTGCTCCAGCGTTTGACGCAGTTGGGATTGGTCCATTTTCTACTCCTCTCAAATGAGCGTGGTGCCGCAGAGCAAGAGCGCGGCGGAAACGACGAGCGCGAGATCCGCGTACATCAGCGGGAAGAGTCCCCACACAAAGAACAGCAGCGCCACCAGCCAGAGGAGCGTGTTCGGTTTGTGTGTGTTGATGTTGATTTTGATTTTCATACGCACTCCTTTCGACGTAACATTCTCTGATTATTTGTTGCTGCTCAGCCAGAAAATTTCCTACCCGCGAAGATTCGCAAATCCTCACGAATCTTGTTTTTTCATCTGCGGAAATTCGCGGGTGAAGCGTTATCTTCGACTTTCATCCTTCACCCGAGCAACACTATTCATGGCGTCGCGTCAACGGCTCGAACCCTAACCTTGACGTCCATCTCGAGCACCACGCCCGTATCGGGCGCTTGAAATTTCGCAGTCACCCTTCCATCACGCAAGACCGGCGCAGTCCCCGCCGGAAAATACCGGGTCGCAATATAACCCGCATGTTCGATTGGATCGAGTCTGGAATAACCGGTAATGCACGGCGCGTAGAACGCGCAGTGCGCGAAATCTTCGACGCCGGTAAAACAGGATTCCTCCCCATTGATATCCAGACAAAGATTGGTCTCCAAGAATTGCCGCTTGTCCACGTTGTTGAGCGGCGTGATCCTCCAGGCAACACTGGAGAGCACCGCCCCCGGCGTCGCGGCAAAACTGATCGCGCCTTCCTGTTTTGATTTGACGCTTACGGGGGCAGGACTGGTCACTAGCGCTTCACGCTCCGCCGCCGCCAGCCGAATCTTCGGATCGACGTCGAACAAGGCGCGATCAAACCGCGCGGCTAGCTCCCGCACTTCTGAATCGCTCATCTCCGCTGTGGTCTTGACGTCGACCGTCGGCGCAAGCGTGTCGACCGCCACTTCAAACCACGTTCGCGGCGGCGCGTAGCCGGCTCTGCCGGTAAAATAAAGCGAGAATCCTTTTCGGAAGATGACCGCCGGAAAAGAGAGATAACCATACGCGCCGCCATTGCTGCTGGGATCGAGAATATTATTCGCGTTGCTCGGCAGAACGAGACTCTTCAAACCATCAGCGCCCGGCGCCGTGCCGCCGGCTCTCAAGAAACCGCAGGCAGCCGATTGATAGCTCTGGCCGTCAGCGGTGATGCCGATAGAACCAAGCGAATCACAACCCTGATCCGGGTCGACGATGATCTGGATCTGCGACAGCGTCTTGATCGTCCGCGTATCTTTCGCGAACGCTTCGGGCGGGACGAGATAGAAATGCGGCTGCCCATCCGCGCCGCCGCTCACCGAGTAGCGACCGGTGGGCTGTCCGTCCGCCGGATTCACATCGAAGCCGAACACGCACTTTCTGCCGGGCGAGCCGCTCCAATCGGCTGGCGCTATATAGTCGCGGTCTTGCAGTGGATTCGCACCCGCGCCGAAACACGCTGATGTGAAGAACGTCGTCTTGCTCGCCAGCGCCGCGCGCGGGTTCAGCTCCCAATCGACAAACGCGCTTGGAGACATTCTTGCCGCGATTGGTTTTGGCGCGGACGTTGCCGCCGCGATGGGCGCGCCGGTTTCGGTTGGCGTTGCAATGCCGGTCGATGTTGGCGTCGCCGCGGCAGGTCGATTCGTCGGCGCGGCAGTGCTCTTGCGCGTTGGCGTGGGCGGCGGCGTCTCTGCGCCCACGGTTTCAGTCGGCATAATCAGCGCGATCGCGGGCGCGGCATCCATCGACAAGAGCAGCCCGGGAATCACGCCGCAGAACAGACCGACGGCGGCGAGTTCGAGCACGATGATGATCTTCCACTGCCCTCGCGTGATGGAGGCGAGAGATCGCATACCCACCGCCTATAGAGAAAGGATTCGTTCTAAATGACATGACGCGATCTATCCAAGCGAAGCGCGC
>JBBIJS010000275.1:0-4003 GCA_037445855.1 Chloroflexota bacterium
GTTCTTTTCGCGGTCGCCCAGATTCGCGCCGAGCGCAAGATAAAGGGTTGGCACGCGGCGCATTGTAGCACGCGATGGGCTTGAGGGCAAAGCGCGTGGCTATAGAATGCACAGTCAGGGCTGGTACAAAGTGGATTCGTAGTCAGGCACGCAACATAGCAGAGCGCCGTTTGCAGTGGCGAACGCGACCCCGCTACGCTGCGTCGCCCTGAGGCTTTGCCCTCTCAGTCAATAGAGCTCGCAACAGCTGTACCCCGCCGGTCACGGCAGTTGCCGAGCCGGGCGAGCAGCTAGAGCCGCAGCGACAAATGCGCCAGAGTCGGCTTGACAGACTTCACCGACTATGTTATAAAATAACTGACTGGTCGGTTTATTATTTTGGAGGAACGATGTCGCCCCGCCCCGATGTGAGCAAAGAACGTACCCAGCAGATCCTCGATGCCGCACTGAAGGTTTTCTCCCGCTCTGGCTTTCAGCAAGCCAGCATGGACGACATTGTCGCCGAAGCCGGCTTGAGCAAGGGCGCGCTGTACTGGTATTTCAAGAGCAAGGACGCCATCATCTCCGCTGTCCTCGATCACCTGTTTGCCGGCGAACTAGTGGGCGTGCGGCAGCTGGCGCAAGCCGAAGGAAGCGCGGAAGACCGCTTGATGGAATTTTCCCGGATGACGATCTCGGAAATCAAGAACATGATGCGCCTGATTCCGATCACCTACGAGTTCTACTCGCTCGCGTTTCGCAACAAGACGGTCCAGCGATCGCTGCGCAAATATTTCCAGAATTATATCGACGCCTTGGCACCGGTGATCGAGCAGGGCATGGCGCGCGGCGAATTTCGGCGCGTCGACGCGCGCGAGACCGCGATCACGCTGGGCGCGCTCATCGAAGGCACGCTGCTGCTGTGGGTGTTCGATCCGAAGATGGTGCAGTTGGACAAGCAGATTGAAACCGGCGTTCGGCTTGTTCTGGAGGGGCTAAGGGCAGACGGAAAAGCAAGAGCGAAAGCGTGAGAGGAGGAAATTTGGCATCTAACGCACTTGTCCGACTTGAAAAAGTGACCAAGAATTATCCGATGGGCGAAGTGATCGTACACGCGCTGCGCGGGCTAGACCTTGAAATCGCGTCCGGTGAATTCATCGTGCTGCTCGGTCCGTCCGGCTGCGGCAAGACGACGACGCTCAACTTGATCGGCGGGTTAGACCAGCCGAGCGAGGGGCACGTGATCGTGCAGGGCGAAGATATTGCAACCTACAACGAAGACCGCTTGACCGATTACCGCCGCCGCAAGATCGGATTTGTCTTCCAATTTTTCAACCTCATCCCCACGCTGTCCGCGGTCGAGAACGTCGAATTCGCGCTTGCGCTGACGAACGGACACGACCTGCGCGCCAAGGCGCTCAATCTGTTGGAGCTGGTCGGCTTGCGCGACCGCGCCGGCCACTTTCCTTCGCAACTCTCCGGCGGCGAACAGCAGCGCGTCGCGATTGCGCGCTCGCTGGCGAACGATCCGCGCGTTCTCCTATGCGATGAGCCGACCGGTAATCTGGACGCAGACACCGGGCAGCAGGTGCTACGCGCGATCCGCGACCTGAATCGCAAAGAGGGCACGACGGTCGTCTTCGTCACACACAACTCGGCAGTCGCGCCGATCGCCGACCGCGTCGTGCGGCTCCGCAACGGCGCAGTTGACCATATCGAAACGAACGCGCATCCGCTGGATGTCGCCGAACTGGTGTGGTGAGGTGACGATGCTCCGAGTCCTGCTGCGAAAAACCTGGCGCGATCTGCGCGCCTCGCGCGCCCAGACGATTGCGCTCGTCGTCATCGTGGTGCTCGGCGTCGCGAGTTTCCTCGCGACGATCAGCGCGTACCGCGACCTCAGCACGTCGTATAACCACACGTATCAGCAACTTCACTTTGCCGACGTAGATTTCGCGGTCCAGTCCGCGCCGAAAGACGTGGTCGATCAGATTGCGCGCATGGACGGCGTCACCGCGGTGACCGGGCGTTTGATTATCGACACGGGTTTGGACTTGCCGCCGGGCGCGAGCAGCGTCAAGGACGAAAAGATCCGCGCGCGGCTCATCGGCATTGCGCCAGACGAGCATCCGGCGGTGAACGACGTGCTCGTTCTGAAGGGACGATACCTGCAGCCGCGCGACGGCAAGGTCGCGTTGCTCGAGTCACATTTCGCCGACATCTACCATCTCGCGCCCGGCAGCGCGGTCACGCCGATCGTGAACGGGAACAAGGAGACTTTTCAAGTCGCCGGACTCATCGCCAGCCCGGAGTATCTGATCGTCAGCGCGAGCCGGCAAGACGTGATTCCGTCCGCGCGGACGTTCGCCGTTATGTTCGTTCCACAACCCGAGTTGCAGCAACTCATCGGCGTCGGCGATGTGGTGAACGACATCGCCGTCCGAATGTCGCCGACCGCCAACCAGAGCGCGCTCGTCGACGCGATCAAACAGAAGCTGAATCCGTACGGCTTGCTGACGACGACCTTGCAGAAAGACCAGCCGTCTGCCGCCGCGCTCAAACTCGACCTCGACGGTTATCAGGAGATCGGCTACATGATGCCGATGCTGATCCTCTTGGTCGCCGCCGCGTCGATCTACGTGATGCTGGGGCGCTTGATTCGCGCGCAGCAAACGCAGATCGGTCTGATGAAGGCGCTCGGCTACAACCGATACGCGATCATCGGTCACTATCTCGCGCTCGCGGTCGGCATCGGTCTCATCGGATCAATCGTCGGAATCGTCATCGGCATTCCGCTCGGCGGCGGGATCACGTCCGAGTACGCGAGCGAACTTGGCATTCCGCTCGTGCACACGCGGTTCTATTCCGATTTGGCGCTCGTCGGCGCGCTGCTCAGTCTGGCGATGACGGTCCTCGCGGGCATCGTGCCGGCGTACCACGCGTCGCGCCTGCCGCCGGTCGTCGCGATGCGACCGACGCCGAGCGAGACGTTCGTCAAGGGCGGGCAATCGTTCGTCGAGCGGGTCGTGCGCTTGCCGGTCTGGCTGCGCTTGTCGCTCCGCAACGTCTTTCGCGTGCGCAGCCGAGCGATCTCGACCGGGCTGGGCATCGTCTTCTCGTTCGTTCTGGTGCTGGCGACGTGGAGTCTGATCGATTCGATGCAGTACATCATTCAAGACACGTTCCATTCGACGGAACGATGGGACATGCTCGCCGTGTTCAATCAGCCGCGCACGCGGTCGACGCTGGCGCGCATCGAAACGTGGCAAGGCGTTCAGCAGGTGCTGCCCATCGTCCAACTTCCCGCTACGTTGAAAGGCAACAACCAGGAAGAAGATTTCGCGATCACGGCGCTGCAACCATCCGAGACGTTGCATCGGTTGAAACTTGAGAATGGAGTGACGCCGACACAGGCGCTGGCGGATGGACACATTGTTCTGACGAGCGCGCTCGCGGGCAAGTTCGACCTGCGCGTCGGCGACCGCGTGACAGTAGAGACGCCATCTCAAACTGGCGGAGACAAAAAGACAACGCGCACACTCATCCTGGGAGGTGTTGCCGACGAGTTGATGAGCGCGGTGGGATACATCTCGTTGGACGAAGCGCAGCGCTGGTCGAACGCTTCGGAGTTGCTGTTCAACAGCGTGTACCTCAAAGTGGACCCAGCCCAGGACAACGCGGTCAGGTCTGATCTCTATCACTACATGGACGCATCGAGCGTGCAACTGAAATCGTCCATCGAGAACGACTGGGTGTCGCTGATGGGACTGTTCTACGCGTTCACCGGCATTCTGCTGTTCTTCGCGGTCGCGATGGCGTTCGCGCTCTTGTTCAACGCGATGACGGTCAACGTGCTGGAGCAGCAGCGCGAGTTTGCGACGATGCGCGCCATCGGCACGCGCGGCAGAGAGATCGCGCTCTTCCTGGCGACGGAGAACATCATCCTGTGGCTCTTTATGCTGGTTCCCGGCTTGGCGCTGGGAACGCTTGCCGCGGAGCAAATGGGCGCGGCGTTCGGGACTGA
>JBBIJS010000276.1:0-3998 GCA_037445855.1 Chloroflexota bacterium
TGGATACGCTCATCATCGATACGCACCCCGGGCTGAACGAAGAGACGCTGCTGTCGCTCGTCATCTCGCGCACGCTGCTCATCGTCATGCGCCCCGACCAACAGGACTATGAAGGCACCGGCGTCACCGTGCGCGTCGCGCGCGAGCTGCGCGTGCCGAAGATGATGCTCGTAGTCAACAAGACGCCGCCGAGTCTGGAACCGGCGGCGGTCAAGTTAAAGGTCGAGCAGGCGTACGGCTGCCAAGTCGCGGCGGTGCTGCCGCACTCGAACGAGATGATGGAGCTTGCCAGCGCCGGCATTTTCTCCGCGCGCTTTCCGAATCATCCGATGACCGCGTTGTACATACAAATCGCCGCGCTCATCGCCGCCTGATCGCCATGTCCTCTGAAGAATCCTCCTTCCTCTCCCGCGAAGAATTGCTGGGCGGACTGCACGCCAAGCGCGCCAGCACGCTCCTCTTTGCCATCGAGGCGCGGACGGCGCAGTTGGTTTTGCAATCGCGCGTGACCGCGCGTTTCGTTGGAGAGCGGATCGTCGAGGCAAAGGAGCGCGCATTCCTGAGCGCGCTGTCGCAGGGACGCGACCTGCCCATTCAGCCGACGATTCAAGAACTGGAACGGTATGCCAGCGATTGGGCGCCGCTGGTTTCGCCCGAACCGGGATTGCGCGCGGTCGTCGCATATCTGCTCGGACAAAAATACATTTTCACTCACGGAACGATCCCGCATTTGCGTAAGGCGCTGGCGCTGGATGACGAGGCAGTCAAACAGAGTTTCCAAGCGCGGTACGGTTCTCCGCTATCAGACATCTATGCGCCCGACGTTTCACGATTCGAGCGGGTGCGGTGGTTTTGGTCGGCGATTGCTTATCGAATCGACAACCTCCCGCCGTTCTGGATCGTGTTTGCCTTGACGCTGACCGAGGCGGTTGGCGCGTGCATCCTGGCGCTGCCGATCGCACTGGCGGGAATGGGCGCGCTGCCGGGAATCGTGCTGGTCGTCGCGCTGGGCTTGATCAATATTCTCACCATCGCGGCATTGTCCGAGTCGGTCGTTCGGAATGGCAATCTGCGGTACGGCAGCGCGTATTTTGGTCGGCTCATCACTGATTTCCTCGGCAGCGCGGGCTATTCCGTTCTAATCGTCACCTTCCTGCTGCTCAATGTCACGGTCTTTATCGCGTATGGCGTGGGCGTATCGAAAACATTGGCGGACGCGACGGGCGTGCCGGCATTCATCTGGCCCCTCCCCCTGTTCCTAATCGACCTCTATTTTTTGCTGCGCCAATCGTACAGCGCCACCATTGCGTCCAACTTGGTCATCGGCGCGATCAATCTCGCGTTGATCTTGCTGATGGCGCTGCTCGCGCTTCCGCACATTCGCGCGGAGAACTTGCTCTACGTGAACGTGCCTTTCCTCAATGGACGCCGCTTCGACCCCTCGAGTTTATCGTTAGTGTTCGGCGTGATCCTGTGGACGTATTTTGGCTACACCTCCCCGGTCGGTTCGGCGCGCGCGGCGCTGCACCGCGATCCCAGCGGGCGTTCGCTGATCCGCGGCGCGATCGCCGCGATGGTCGTCGCGATCGTGTTCAATTGCATCTGGCTGATCGCGGTGAACGGAACCGTCGCACCCGCTACGCTCGCGGCGGAGACCGGCACCGGGCTGACACCGCTCGCCGCGCAAGCCGGTCCGCTGATCAATGTGTTCGGTCTGGTCTTCGTGGTGCTCGCGATGGGCATGAGCATGATTTCTTATACGCTGGCAATCTTTAGCCAGGTCGACGAATGGTTGTCCGAATGGCACGCGCGGCAATCGGAGACCCGCGCGAAATGGGTGCGCCGATTGCGCGAGGTGACGGAAAGCAATATCGGGCGGTTCAGCATCGGCGCGACGCCCGTCGTCTTGATGTTCCTCGTCACCGCGCTGTTGCTATTGGCGCGAGAGGAATCGTTTGCCGAACCCTTGAGTTTCCTCGGCACGCTTGCCGTTCCGCTGCTCGTCGGTATCTTCCCGATGCTTTTGCTCGCCGCCAGCCGGCGCAAAGGCGATTATGTGCCTGGGGCGATTTTTAGATGGCTCGGTCACCCGGTCGTGGTTCTCGGGCTGTACGGTTTCTTTCTAGGCAGCATCTTCGTCCACGGCATTTTCATCTGGCAAGACCCCTTCCAGCGCTTCTCCGCGTTGATCGCCGGAACGGTTATGTTGATCATGACGCTGGTGGTCATACGGCGCGGCGCGTTCACCGCGCGCACCGTCGTGGAGGTACGCGTAGAACGGAATCCGGCAGAGGCAGCTAGTTTCAGCGTCACGTCCAGCGGCAAGCCCGTAACCACGGATGTCCGGCTGCAAAGCGCCGACGGCGAAACAAATCTGCGCGCCGCCGCCGGTGAGTTGGGCGCGTTCGCGATCATTCGTTCCGCCACATTTCAGTTGTCCTCTCCGCGCGCGCACGAACTCAAAGTGTGGGCGCACCAGATCACCGCGCAAGGAAATTCGCAGGGCTTGACGGTGACGTTACGCGTCGATGCTGGGCACACTCAGCCCACGTCCGATCTCAAACTTTCCAACGGCTTGGCGGTGGTCCCGTTGGATGACGCGGCGTGCGCGGTGCGGCTTGAGTTTCCGTAACGACGGAGCCGCGCCGACCGCATAGAACACCAAGTGGGCGAACCCGCTAGAGAGGAAAACGGAACACTATGGCGAGGGTGAATCTCAAGCGATTCGTTACCCGGAAGGGCGATCCAGCGTCCAACATCATCGCGATGTTGTTCGCGCTCGATCCGACGCTGCACGTCACGGACGCGGACGGCAGCGCGCTGATCGGCGTTGCCCATCCCAGTCACCTCAAGCGACACGCCGTCGAATTTGAAGGCGAGACGCTCGGCTGGGTGATGGGCGGGGCACAAGCCCCGGCGCTCGCGGCGCTGCTCGCGCAGCTCGCGGCGAAAGAAGCGGAGAAGAAATCGCTCGCCAATGAAGTGCTCGGGCTGTATCGCGAGATCAATCTGCTGTACAACCTGTCCGAGAAACTCGCCGTGTCGCTGGAGCTGGGTCCCGTCGCGCAAATGGTGCTGCACGAAGCGAGCACGCTGATCAAAGCAAGCGGCGGCGCGGTGATGCTGTTCGACGAGAACCGCCGCCAGCTCTCGACCGTCGCCGCGTTCGGGGGTACGGCGCAACTCACGCGCCAGCTCGCGTGCGTCGATCTCATCATCGAGGTCGTCGCGCAATCCGGCAAAGCCGAGATCGTCAACGAGGTGAGCGCCGACCCGCGCTACGAGGAATGTGAGAGTCCCATCAGTTCCCTGGTCTGCGCGCCGCTCAAAGCCGACCAGCGCGCTATCGGCGTCATCGCGCTGTTCAGCGTGACCCCCGTCCTCTACATGTCCGGGGATCTCAAACTGCTGAACACGCTGGCATCGCAGGCGGGACCGGCGATCGAGAGCGCGATCCTCTACGAAAAAACGCTGCGCGAAGCGAAGGAGCGCGAGGAACGCTTGCAACGGCAGATCGAACAGTTGAAGATCGAGTTGGACGAAGCCAAAATGGCGAAGCAAGTCGCCGAGATCACCGAGTCGGATTATTTTCAGCAGCTGCGCGAGCAAGCGGAGGATTTGCGCCGGACGTTCGATGCCGGCGATCAGTCGTAGGTAGCGCCCCACGCAATCGTGGACATCAATTCTGCCACAGAAGCACACAGAATTCCACAGAAATTTTCCGTGTGTTTCTGTGTGATTCTGTGGCTAAAAAAGTGCTCCACGATTGAATGTAGTGCTACCCAGTCGTAGGACAAGTTTAGAAACTTGTCCTACCCTCTAATACCCTCGCCAAAGTGAGCAGAGCGGATTCGCAATCCGCCTGAAACCTGCGGGATTACGAATCCCGCGTACTCTTTGGCGAAGGTATTGACCCTCACGAAGGACCGTATGCCAACAAATTCAAAACGCGTCGCGCTGGTGATCGGGTCCGGCAGCGTCAAGTGCGCCGCGGCGAT
>JBBIJS010000277.1:0-3974 GCA_037445855.1 Chloroflexota bacterium
TGACGACTGCCGGCGTCACGCCCACCGCGCGCCGCTCGGCGATGACGACGCCGTGCACCCCAACGGCTTCGGCGGTCCGCAGCAGCGTTCCGAAATTTTGTGGGTCTTGGAGGGAATCGAGCAGCAACAGAAATGCTGGCTCGCCGCGCGCGCGCGCGACCGCCAGCAAGTCTTCAATCTCCGCGTACTCGAATTCGGGAATCCGCGCGACAATGCCCTGGTGATTATGCGCCATACGATCCAACTCGTCGCGCGAGACGCCGTGGACGGGCACGCCAGCCGTCTTCGCCAGCGTGATCACTTCGCTCAGCGCGCTGGTGCTGTGCACACCGCGCGCGATCAGAATCTCTTCGATGGGACGCGCCGCGCGCAGCGCTTCGAGAATCGCATGGCGACCGTAGAGATAGTCAGGCATAATAACATCGGACACAGACAAACACTGACGAACACAGATTAAATTTTCAGTGTTTGTCTGTGTTTGTCAGCATCCTCTACCGTGATCTCCACGTCGTGCCTTGCGCTCCATCCTCCAGCACCACGCCGAGTTTTGCGAGTTCGTCGCGAATTTTGTCCGATAGCGCAAACTGCTTCGCCGCGCGCAAGTCCTTGCGCGTCGCGATCAGCAGCTCGATGAACGGCGCGGCGGCGAGCTTGTCCGACTCGGACTCTTTGAGCGATAGTCCCAGCACGCCGGCGAGTTCGCGCAACGTGGCTTGCGCCGGCGCGAGCGCGTCGGGCGTCGCGCCTTCGCCGCGCGCGCGGTTGATCTCGCGCGCCAGATCGTACAGCGCGGCGACGGCTTGCGGCGTGCCGAAATCGTCGTCCATTGCCGCGATGAATTTTTCGCGCGTCTCGCTCGCGAGCTTGGTCAGCGCGTTCTCCCCGCTCCTATCGCCGGTGGTTGACGAAAGGGGAGGGGCAGGGGTGGGGGCAACCGCGGCGCGCAAACGCTCCAAGCCGCGCGCGCTCGCATCCACGTCGTCATCCGTCCATGCCAGCGGCGTCCGATAGTGTGTCGAGAGCAGATATAGTCGGATCGCGTCCGGCGAATGGCGCGCGAGCGCGTCCTTGACCCAGAGCGTATTGCCGACGTGCCGCGACATTTTGTCTTCCGCCGAGGTGTCGCCGGCGAGACGGAGCAGCGCGTTGTGCATCCAATATTTTGCGAAGGGTTCTTTGCCGGTATATGATTCCGACTGCGCGATCTCGTTTTCGTGATGTGGGAAGATGACGTCCTGTCCGCCGCCGTGAATATCGATCTGCGGACCGTGCGCGGCAAGATTCATCGCCGAGCACTCGATATGCCAGCCCGGGCGACCTTTGCCCCAAGGGCTATCCCAGGACGGCTCGCCCGGCTTGGCGGCTTTCCATAGCGCAAAGTCCATCGGATCGTCTTTGCGCTCGTCGACCTGGATGCGCGCGCCGGCTTCCATATCGTCCAGCGCGCGGTGGGAGAGTTTGCCATAGTCCGGGTCTTTGCGGACGCGAAAGTACACGTCGCCCTCTACCGCGTACGCAAAGCCCTTGGCGATCAATCCCTGAACGATTTCGATGATCGTCGGAATGACGCCGGTCGCGCGCGGGTATTCGTCGGCGCGCTGGATATTGAGCGCGTCCATCTCGCCCACAAAGCGGTCGATATACGTCTGCGCGAGCGCTTGGATCGTCGTGTTCTCTTTCAGCGCCTTGGCGATGATGCGGTCTTCGATATCGGTGAAATTTTGGACGTGCTTGACGGAGTAGCCGCTGAATTTCAAGTAGCGCTTGACTGTGTCGAAGACGACGTAGGAAAAGGCGTGCCCGACGTGAATGGGGTCATACAGATTAGGACCGCAGACGTACATCGCCACGCGGTCCGCGGTATTCGGAACGAATTCTTCTTTCTGCCGCGTGAGCGTGTTATAGATTTTGAGTGCCATCGTTTTTCTCCGGTAGGGTGACGTTTGAGACGGGGGCGGGGACATCGCGCGGAGCGAATGTCCCCCGGAGACACAAGCAGAGCCAAGCCACAACGTCCATCACGGGAATTCTTTCTTCGAGAGGGCTAGACGCCGTCTGCCAGCTTCTGGTAGACGCGGGCGAGTTCCAAGTCCTCCAGATGATCTTGCAGAATCTCGAAAACCTGCGCGTGGCCGACTGTGGCGTATTCGTGCACCAGTAGAGTACGAAAGCCAGCCATGCCGCGTACGCGTGAGAACAACGCGTCTGAAAGGACGCCGTGTTGATGCAGGAGGGTGAAGACCTCGGCGTATTCTTCAACCGGTTCCCAGGCAGCACTGGCGATGATGTGCTGTCCAATATCAAGAATTGCCTCAATCGCCAATTGGAGGTTTCGCTCAACAATATCCTGCAGATCGTCGTCAGAGAGAAACGCGTCCATCTTGGTCTGGACGCGGAGGCGTTTGAGTTTCCTCAGGTACCCTTCGAGTAGACGGAGGCGTCTGCGGACTAGCTCAGGATTGACCAAAACGGTTAGCCCAGATACTCGTCGCGCCGTACCGCCGACGATAAAAGCAGTGCAATATCAACGTCACTCAGCGCTCCGGCTTCGCCACGCGCGGGTGAACCAAATAGGAAGGCAAGTTCGACGGCTTCGTCTGCTGCAAACAGCGGAATAACTTGGTCGAGGCGACTGATATCAATTCGTTTGCTTTTTTGTTGCATTGGGTCCAACTATTTCTTCTCGTCCGCCGGCGCGGCGAAGATCATCCGCCCTTGATTCGTCTGGAGCATCCGCGTCACCACCACGTCGATGGTGTTGCCGAGGAACTTGCGCCCGTTGTCGATGACGACCATCGTGCCATCGTCCAGATACGCGACCCCCTGCCCCAGCTCTTTGCCTTCCTGCACGACGCGGACTTTCATGTTCTCGCCGGGCAGGACGACGGCGCGCACCGCGTTCGCCAACTCGTTGATGTTCAACACGCGCACACCCTGCAGCTCCGCGACACGGTTGAGGTTATAATCGTTCGTGACGATGGCGTAGTGCAGATTCTTTGCCAGGCGCACCAGCTTGTCGTCGACCTCGTGTACGTCTTCGATGTCTAGGTCGGTAATGCGGATCGGCACGATCGATTCCTTTTGCAGTTTGTTCAAGATGTCCAGACCGCGCCGACCGCGGTTGCGCCGCAGCGCGTCGGGCGAATCGGCAATGTGCTGCAGTTCCGCCAACACAAAGCGCGGAATCATCAGTGTTCCATCGATAAAGCCAGTGTGCGAAATGTCCGCGACGCGTCCGTCGATGATGACGCTCGTATCGAGCAGTACCGCTTTATCCGTTGGCGCGCCGCCGCGCGCCGCGCCTTCACGACTAAAGCGCCCGCCGAAGATCGCAAAGATGTCGCGCTCGCGCATGATCATGATCCACGCGCCGAGGTAGCCGAAGAGGATCAGCGAGACGAAGGGGAATACCGAGCGCCACGGCTCGGGCAGGAGCGAAAGCGGAAAAGAGGTCAGCGCGGCGATAATCAGTCCGACGATCAAGCCGATGGTCGCGGCGAGCAGTTGCTGCGCCGGAATCTGGCGGATCGTTTTGCGCGCCCACAGGTAGGGGCGAATCGTAACCCAGGGGGTAATTAGCAGCCCGAGTGCTGCGCCGGCAAGGGCGAGGACGATGATGTACCGAATCTGGGTCTCTGCGCCGGTGCCCAGCGCGTCGCCCAGTCGCCAACCCAGCGCAGCGAACACGATCATTCCGAAAATGCGGAGGAGAAATTCGATGTTCATGGATGCCTCCTCCTGGCGCCCGACTGCAACAAAAAAAGTGCACCGCCCGCGGCACACTCAACCAAGAAAGAAGACAAAAATTGCTGATCACTGGGCGGCAGCGCTGCCGCTACGAAAGAGTGCAGTTCAGTTGGGTGAGTCTCCGGGCAAATTCAGTTGGGTAACCAGGGAAAAATGCGATTTGGATAATTCCGTATCGAACAAAGCCATCTTAACACAGGACATTGCAAATGTCAACGACGCATTTC
>JBBIJS010000278.1:0-3969 GCA_037445855.1 Chloroflexota bacterium
CGCGTACGCTTCCGGCTGACCGCCCGGCATGATGCTCGGTCCCCACAGCGCGCCTTCCTCGCCGCCGGAAACGCCGGTGCCGATAAAGCGCAGCCCCTTTTGCTCTAGGTCTTTCGAGCGCCGCTCGGTATCTGGGAAAAACGAGTTGCCGCCGTCGATGATGAGGTCGCCCGGCTCCAACAGCGGCACAAGTTGATCGATCACCGCGTCGACCGGCGCGCCGGCTTTGACCATGATCATCAGTTTGCGCGGCTTGCTCAGCGCGGCGACAAAATCTTTCAGCGCTTCGCACGCGACGAGTTTCTTGCCGGGATGCGCGGCGACAAAATCGCGCATCGTCTGCGTGGTGCGATTGTGGACCGCAACCGTGTAGCCGTTGCGCTCCATGTTCAGCACGAGGTTCTGTCCCATCACCGCCAAGCCGGTGAGTCCGATGTCTGCCTTGCCCATTTTTGTTCCTGCTCCTCTCTTGAAAATGTAGGACAAATTTGGAAATTTGTCCTACGCATCGATATTAAGCCGAAAACCGCAAGAGGTCAAACCGGTTATCGTCGCACCCACACACCGGCAGTCTCATCCTCGTATCGCCGCAGCCACGTCGGCGACGCGTCCAGCCGCGCGGCAAGCGGGCGCGTCGGCGGCACGATGACCCACTGCACGTTGTATCGATCGAGCGTCGCGTCCCAACCCGGCGCCGCGTTCAGCACTTGCAGATACTCGCGCGTCAGTGCTTCGGTGTACGAATCCGTCCAGCCATCGATGAAGACATGTTGCGTGGGCCATAATCGATACAGCAGGTACCCGCCCCAGGTAAATTCATTGAACATGTTTCCCGCCGGCATCGATTCCTTCAGCGTATCCACCGCCGCGATGGGGAAGACATGCGGGTCGAACGTGTTGCCCATCCCGCGCACATCGAGCTTCGTGCCGGATTGCTGCAGCCCGATCAGCCCGACCACCGCGACGATCGCCCACATCCATCCCCAGGACAAACGATCCAATGCGTCGGTGCGCGTAAGAAAGCGGCTCAGCGCCGGCATCTTCGCGTCGATCAAAGATTCCGCGAGCGGCGCGAGCACGAGCAGCGCCGCCAATCCATACAGTGGGATGTACCGCGCCGAGTAGAGCGCGAACGCGCCCCAGCCGACCAGCAGCAGCAGCGGCGTCCAATCCAATCGGCGCTTTCCTCGCGCGACGATCACGAACGCGGACAGCAGGAGCGCGACGAAGGGCCACGTGCTGATCGTGTGAAAGTTCGGGCTTTGAAACTCAACCGTCAGGTCGACCAGAAAACTTGATTGCACCGTCACGATATTGTGAATGACAAGTTGCGGTCCCGCTGGGTTGATGAACGACGCGAGCAGCAGAACGCTGCCCAGCGCGGCGAGTTCCGCGGCTTGCCGCCACTTTTTTTCTAGCGCGGCGCCCAGTACATAAAAGCCAACGAGCGCCAAGCCGGAAATAAATCCGCCATGCAGGTTCGCCCAGACAACCATCGCGACGGGCAGCAGCCACAGCGCGCGGCGATTATTTTTCTGACGATAGCTTTCGAGCACCAGCAGGCAGATCAAGAAGAAAAGCCAGCCGATGATGTGCGGCCGCGTCAACGCGTGCAGGTAGCCAACCACAAAGGCAGTACATCCCGCGGCGAATGCCGTAAACGCGCGCACGCCGAAACGTCCCAAGCCAAGCGTGAGGAGCGCGCACGTCGCGGCGAGGATGAACGCGGTCAGCCATGCCACCCCATTCAAGCCCGCCGCGCGATACACCAACGCGAACAAGACCTGGCTGAGCCATTCCTTCGGAACGAGTGGCGCGCCCGCCATTGTATAGGAGAAGACATCCTGCGTGGGAATCTTGCCGGTGGTCAGGATGAGATTGCCGGTGACGAGATGACGTCCCAGGTCGCCGTCCCCATTCAGCATCTGCGGCATGAAGAAAAGCCCCGTCCAAAAGATGAGGACAAACACAAGGACGCCGACGGAAGGCAAGAACCACACTCGCTTGGTTGAAACTTGGGTTGTCATCGAATCGCCTCGGACACCTGTGGCTTGATCGTGCGCGAGCCAATTTCCGCCAGCCGGACACGCAAGTTCTCAAACATCGCCTCGTCGCGGTACGTGCCGATGATCGCTCCGCCCGAGCCGGCAAATTTCGCGCTCGCGCCGCAACGCCGCGCGACCTCGACCATCTCCACTTGCCACGCCGCGAGGTCGAAGATGCGGCGCCGCGTGTCAAAATTCTCGTCGATCAATCGCGTCAGGCGCGTCCCGTCGCGCTGTTCCAGCGCCGCGCGACCTTCCGCCGCCAACTCCGCAAAGTGTTTCATCGCGCTCACGACTTGCTCTTCACCGCGATCGTACCGTCCGCGAATGTCATTGTGGAATACTTCGGTCGGCTCGCTCAGCGAGACGTTGTACGCCACATACAGCGCCGGCAGGAGACACGGATCGAGCGGCTCGTACGCGTAGCACCGGTAGCCGTCGCTGATCCGCTCGCGCGCGCGATCGAAATCCATATAGACCGCGCCTTCATACACCTGGATCACGCGATCCTGCAAACCGCCCGCGATGCCGAGGTCTTCTTTTTCGACCGCCAAGACGAGTGAGGGCTGAACCGCGCGGGGAATTTCGACGCCGTAGAATTCCATCAGGCAGCGCATCGTCGCGACGATGATCGCGCTCGACCCAGCCAGTCCGACCTGGCGCGGAATGTTCGTCTGATAGCGCACCGAGAATTTGCGGTCGTCCAGTTTGATCGAGCGCGCCGCGCAGTAATCGACAAAACGTTTGATCGTCGCTTTGACGAGCCGAATGCCGCCGTAATAGCCGTGCAGCTTGACGTCTTTGGCAAGATCGTAGATCGAACTAAAGCGCGCGCGGTCGTCTTCGGCGAGCACAATGTCGACGGAATCCCATTCGTACAGCACCACCTCCGCCCAAAAGTTGCGGACGCTGATCGAGATGGTCTTGCCGTTGTAGCCGTCCGACGGATTGCCCAGCAGTCCGGCGCGCGCGTACGCGCGTTTACGAATGAGGATCATGCAATAGGTGCTCCAGGTGCTGCCGCAGCGCCGCGCCGTGTTTTTCGTCCGCCAGCGCAAACTCGACGAACGCGCGAAAGTACGAATCGAAATTGCCGATGTCGAACCGCCGTTCATTCTCGCGCAGGCGCATGCCGTACACCTTGCCGCCATCGCGTAGGATCAGCCGAATCGCATCGGTGAGCTGGATTTCGCCGCCTTTGCCGGGCTTGGTGCGCTCTAGCGCTTCAAAGATCGTCGGCGCAAATACATACCGTGCCGCGATCGCCAGATTGCTCGGCGCTTCGTCCGCGGTCGGTTTTTCGACAACATCCTCCAGCTCGAAGACGTCGCCCGCGTCGCGCGGCTTGGCAATGCCGTAGTTGGACACTTCGGCAGCAGGGACTGGCTCGAAGGCGACGACCGCCGCCGCGCGCTGGTCGATAAAGCACTCCGCCATCCGGCGCACGACATCGCTCTGCGCGTTGACGCCGATGATCGAATCGCCGAGCGCGACCACGAACGGCTGATCGCTGACGAACGGCTGCGCGCACAAGACCGCGTGCCCCAGACCCAGCAGTTGGCGCTGCCGCGTGTAAAAATACTGGATCGGCGCGCGCTCGTACTCGAATTCTGCCAGCAATTCCTCTTTGCCAGTTTCGCGCAGCAGCTGAATCAATTCGCCGTTCAGGTCGAAATGATTCTCGATCGAACTTTTGCCAGAGCCGGTAATGAAGAGCAGCCGCTTCATCCCCACGCGCGTCAGTTCTTCCACGACGTACTGCACCACCGGCTTGCGCCCCACCGGCAGCATTTCCTTCGGCTGTGATTTCGTTGCCGGCAGCAGCCGCGTGCCCAGCCCGGCGACCGGCACAATCGCAATGTTGATGTCCATCGGTTCATCCTATCTGGTCGGTGATCCAACCCACACCCGCCCGTTGGCGTAG
>JBBIJS010000279.1:0-3966 GCA_037445855.1 Chloroflexota bacterium
ACGGCGGTATCGGCTGCCAACCAATATCGTCGCGTCAGCGTAATGCGCCTTTTGTCCAAGTCACTTCGCTAGCGTCCGCCGTTGTCGGTGTGCTACAGCGTTCAACCAAAACGGGCGATGCTTTCAGAAGCATCGCCCGAATATTTTCTGCCCGATCGCGCCGCGCGCTATTTGCCCGGCGTGGGCGTCGCGTCCGTGGAGAGACTAAACGTTGGGAACGCGGTGGGCGTGGTCGCCGCGTGCGTTGGAATCACACGCTGTTTTGCGCCGACATCCTGACGCCACTGATTTTCCAAGCCGTCTGTGTCTACACCCAGCACCTGTTTGAAGATATCGTCGTAGAATCCACCGGTCTTGAAACCCTGCAACAACTGAGCGAGTTTGTCACGCCCGTAGTGGCGGATGATGAAATCAACGACGCTGTAGCTTTCCGCGTACGAAAGGTTCGCGGCATTCGAATCCGCCGGAAACGAGCCGGAGAGCGAGCGCAATTGCTGCAGCGAATCATTTTGGATCGCGCGCTTGAGTGGAATCGCGAATTGGGCGTCGAGCGTGCCGGGGTACGTTTCGTAATATACCGCGAGACCCTCGTCCATCCAGTGCGGCATCGAAAGGTCGCCGAGCGGACTCTTGATCTTCTGATGGATCACCTGATGCGTCAACTCGTGCGTCGTCGCACCCAAGCCCCAATCCAAATTCGACGGCGCGATATCGATCAAGACGATGCCATATTCCGGAAAGGCGCGCCCGCCCGTCCACTCCGACGCGCCGGGTTCCAGCGAATTAAAGAAATCGGTGCGGTTGCCGTAGATGAAGATCTGAATCTGGTGATCGACGGTGACGCCGGTATCTTGTTGCAAAAACTTCATTGCCTGCACGCCGCGATCGAACAGCGCCTGACCGAAGGAATTGTCGCCGGTGTACCAATAGAGCGCCAGCTGGTCGTTCGAAATCTTTTTCCATTGGCGCGCGGTGTCATCGACACGGAAGGATTGCTTGGGCGTCGTCAGTTGCCCGCCCGCGCTGTCCTGCACCGTCCACCAGAATTGTCCCGAGACTCCCGGCGGCAAATAGTTGCGGTTCAGATTCCATTCGTAGGTGGTTTGAACCTGCGTATCCGAAGTGAAATCGGGCACCTGGCGGCTGCTGGATGATTGCCCATCGATCGCGACGAACAACGCGAGCTGCGTGATCTTGGCGCTGCTCTGCGCGCTCACATCGAACAGCAGCCGAGTTGGAAAATTATTCGTGAATCGATTGACCGAGACGGTAATTCCATTCTCGGTATGCGCGGGCGCGGCGACCGTCTGTACCGCCGTCGGCACGATCACCCCGGGAGAGGTTGGATTCGCCGCACTCGTCGCCACGGGCGGCGGCGAGATCTGGGCGACTGGTTGCGACTGCGTGAACACGAGCAATGCGCCCACACCCAAACAGGCGAGACATGCCAGAACGACGATCACCCCAACGATAATCCATACGCGATTCATAAAATGTCCTTCTATAGCGGAGCTGCCTGCGAGGTGCGGCGCAACGCGTGCGCTCCTCACACCGTAACTACGGAAAACGTTCTCGTTTGGTTTCGGCGAAGCCAACAAACAAACGCTACGCCGGCGCGCCCAGTTGTTCGACCGGCGTGGCTTTATATTTATCGCCTTCTTCGATCAGCATAATCGGAATTTCGTTCTTGATTGGATACTTGCGCCCGCAGTCGCGGCAGACCAGCCAGGTCTCTTTGACGAGGTCGAGCATCCCGGCGTTCGGTCCGTTCCGCACGTCCGCCGGGCAACGCAGGATTTCCAACAATTCTTGACTGACCATCAAACCCTCCCTGTGTCATCGCGCACGCCATTTTCCGCGGCGGTTCAGAACATTGGCATGTCGAACGAACTGAGACCTCTCACTCCGCTCGATGTGACAGCATTCCTCCCTGGCACGCTTCGCGTCACAATGACAACTTTGTGTTGCGCCATTCTACCATACTCGCACTAGCGCGACAAGCGGGCAAACAACGGCGCGTGCAATTCCAGCAGACGACGCTGATACTCCGCGGTCGTGATACTCGGCGTGGACATGATCAGGGCGTCCTCGCCGTTATCGCTATAGTACCGAATCCGCTTGCCCGTCACTTCAAAACCATATTTTCGATAGAGCGCCTGCGCGTTCAAATTGGAGACGCGCACTTCCAGCGTGACGAGGCGCGCTCCGATTTCCATCGCGCGGTCGATCATCGCCGCGAGCAGTAGCTCGCCGATCCCGCGCCGGCGCCAATCGCGGTGCGCCGCAATCGTGCTGATGTGCCCTTCGTCCACCATCAACCAAAAGCCGCCATAGCCCACAATGCCGGGCGACGCGGTGACCGGCGGCGGAGTCAGTTCGCGCTCGCGCCGCAACAAGCGCTGCCACCACGAGGATGGGGTTACCGCCGGCGCGGCGATCAGCTCGTCCTTGCCATTTTGGGGGCGCACGGCATAGTAATGCGCCATTTCGTTATAGTGTAACTCGTACTCGTACGCGCGCGCCGACCACGGCGCGGAGAATGCCTCGTGTTCGATCTCCATCACGCTGTCAAGGTCTTGCGAAGTCATCGGTTCCACGCGGTACTTGAGCTGAGAATAATCCATCATTCTACGCTTGTGGCGGAAGACGAAAGACGGACGACGGAACAGCGAATCATCCGTTCTCCGTCCTCCATCATTTCTTCAATCCCTCCACGGATTCATGCGGCATATACATCGGCGCGAGCGACGCGCGATCGTCCGCTTCGCCGCGCTGCCAGCGTGTCCACGCCAGTTCCGCCAGAAAGCCGGCGCGCCGCGCGTTCAGCGCCGGCGACGCGATTACCGCGCGCGTACCGATCCGCGCCACGAGCAATTGCGCCAGCGCCGCGTCGATGTCGCCGCAGAAAAACACGCGCGCCGCTTTCTCGTCGCTCGCAGCGCGAACGCACGCCAAATCGGCGATGCCTGCCGCGTCGACGAGCGCGTAATCCCCGGCGCGCTTGACCGCGCCGCGCCGCGCGGTGTAGCGCGCCACCGCAAAGCGTCCGCGCCCCACGGCGAGGACTGCCCAAAGCGGCAACGGCTGCCACGCGTGCGCGTGCGCAAGCGCATCGAGCGTTGGAATTCCAAGCAGCGGAATGTTCAAGCCGTAGGCAAGTCCTTTCGCAACGCTCATCCCCACGCGCAAGCCGGTGAACGAGCCGGGACCGAGCGCGACACCAAGCGCTTGTAGATCGCTCTTCGGCGCACGCGCCAATTCCAACAGCCGCACGACCTGCATGGTCAATTCGACGGTATGGTTTTCGCGCGAGCGCCAAGTCGCCTCCGCGTGAATGCCGTCGGCATCGTAGAGCGCGAGACTTGCCGTGCGCGTGGACGTGTCGATCGCTAATAGCATGCCATTATCCAAACGCGCTCGCCCTAAACTTGTTCAGCAATTCCTGATAGCGCGCGCCGCACGCCTCGATCATCATACCGCGTTTGTTCGCATCGAGATGCCGGAACTTGAACCACAAGCGTTCCGCCGGCAGCGCGCCGCGGATTTTCTCCGCCCACTCGATCACACAGACGCCGTCGCCGGACAGATAATCGTCCAAGCCGATTCCAATCGCCTCCGCCGCGCCGCGCACACGGTACACGTCGAGATGAAACAGAACCAACCGCCCGCCGCGGTGCTCGTTCGCCAAAATAAACGTTGGGCTGTGAATCGCCGATGGGATGGCAAGCCCCTGCCCCAGTCCTTGCACGAAGCACGTCTTGCCGGAACCGAGCTCGCCTTCCAGACAAAACAAATCGCCCGGCTGCGCCAGCTCGCCGAGCCGCGCGCCGAGGCGCTGCGTCTGCGCCGCGCTGTGGCTAATGATATCGAGAATGTGATCGTTGGAGACGGGCGACACGTTGGCTCCGGAATATTTTTGGCGACGCCGCGTATTATACTCCGAATGGCGCTGCGCGACAAGGCAGA
>JBBIJS010000280.1:0-3945 GCA_037445855.1 Chloroflexota bacterium
GGGGGTTGATCAAGGAGGATCACTTGGCAACTGCCGCCGCCGCCCTTCCCCGCAAACGCCTCAGCACGTTCCAGCAGGCGATGCTTTCGCTCTACTGGTTCTCCACTTCGCTCCATTGGGCTGCCATTCTCATCATCACGCTCCCCAGCCAAGCCGCGTTCATCGCGGGCGATGAATTCAAAGGGCGCGGACTTGGACTGATTCTCGCGGTCGGCGCGCTCGTGTCGATGATCGCCGCGCCGTTCCTCGGCGCATACAGCGATCGCATCCGGACGCGCTGGGGACGCCGCGTGCCGTTCATCGTCATCGGCGTCGCGATGAACGTGCTCGGTTTGATCGCGCTGGCGTACATCCCGCGCGCGGGCGATTACTCCACGCTGCTGCCGTACGTGATCGCGTTCGTGTGGGTCGAGTTCTGGAATAATGTCGCGAGCGCGCCGTACTCCGCGCTCATCCCCGATCTGGTTCCGCCGGAGCAGCGCGGCAGCGCGTCGGGTTGGCTGGGCTTGATGACGATGCTCGGCAATTTCGTCGGCGGTCTCGCGGGATTGCTGATGGGGCTGATCGGCGGCATCACCGGCATTTACTGGCTCATCATCGTCGCGATGATTGTCGGCGCGGCGGGCACGGTGATCTTTGTCAAAGAGCCGCCCGCGCCGGAACGCAAGCCGTTCAACTATCGCAATTTGCTGGGCGTAATGGTGGTGTTCGGCTTTGCCGCGCTGGGATCGATCATTCTCAATGCGCTCGCGCTCATCCGCGTCGCGCCGACGGATGCGCTCGCGCAGTGGTTCGGCACGGTCGCGTGCAGCGGGGGCTCGACGCAGTTGTGTCTCGACGTTTCGCCCGGTTTTGCGATTGCGGTGACGATTGGCAGTCTGCCGTTGGGATTGGTTCTGGTCTGGCTGGGCGCGCAACTCGCCGGGCGGTGGGAACAAATCTGGGCGGCGGTGCGCGAGTGGTTCCAGCGTTACAACGATTTCGTCTGGGTTTTCCTCACGCGCTTTCTTGTGACGATGGGCGTCTACACCGTTCAGGAATTCTTGCAATTCTATTTGCGCGACGCGATCGGCGTCTACAAACTTTTCGGCATCCAGGTCGCCGACACTTCAGAAACCGCCGTTTCATTTTTTCTCATCACGCTGCTGATCGGTGCGCTGATCAGCACGCTCGCCGCCGGCGTCTTGTCGGACCAGTACGGGCGCAAATCGATGGTGTACATCTCCGGCGCGCTGCAAGGATTGGTCGCGCTGATTCTCATTCCGTTCCACGATTTCACGCTCGCGGTGTTGCTGGGCATTGTTTTCGGGCTTGGGTTCGGCGCGTACCAGAGCGTCGATTGGGCGCTCGCTGCCGATGTGCTGCCGTCGGAAGATTACGCCAAGGATATGGGCGTGTGGCACGTCGCGCAGGTGCTGCCGCAAATGATCGCGACGCCGTTCGCCGGTTTCTTCCTCGACACGTTCCAGAAAATCGGCAAGACGCCGGCGGTGAACCAACCGACGCTGGGTTATACCGTGATCTTTTTAATGTCGGTGATCTATTTCGCGCTGGGCACGGTGTTTGTGTCCAAGATCAAAAAGGTGCGATAAGCGCGTAGCATCGCGCGCCACGAGTTCACGATGACACCCGACTGGAGTGGCTAAATGAAATGGTTTGCCGGCAAGACCAGTGAAATAAAAGAATTTTCCACCGAGCAGTTGGTCAACGTCAACCTGTTTGACGGTGAGGCATTCTTTGGGCGATTGCTCTGCTTTGCGCGCGGGCAAGTGGTGCCGTACCATCGTCACGAACACACGGACGAATGTTTCGACGTGGTGGAAGGCGCGGGAACATTTCTGATCGACGGGCGCGAGCTGCGCGGCACGCCTGGGATGACGCTGTTTGTGCCGGCGAACGTCGAGCACGGGCTGCGCGCGGACGGGACCGAGCAGTGGGTGGTGCGCGAGACGGTGCACGAGCGCGTCTACGCCGGTCGCGCGGCAAAGATGGTCGCGCGCGCCGCGCTTAGACGAGTCCCCGGGATCGGCGCGAGGTTCCGCAGTGGCGAGTGAATCGCCGGCGATCCGCGCGCTCAAAGCGCAGCCGTACTTCAAGGCGCTGTCGGACGAGGACATTGCGCGTCTGGCGCGCACGGCGATCGAGCACGACTTTGAAAAGGACAAGCTCGTTTTTCTCGAAGGCGAGCCGTGCGAGGGGTTGTACATCGTCCGCGCCGGCAGCGTCAAGATCTACAAGCTCTCGCCGGAGGGACGCGAGCAAATCCTCAGTTACATCAAGCCGGGCGATTCGTTCAACGAGGTCGCGGTGTTCGACGGCGGGCCGAATCCGGCGAACGTCGTCGCGGCGGAGGCGACCACGCTCTGGATCGTGCCGCGACCGGCGATTGTCGATTTGATCGAGAAGCATCCGGCAGTCGCGCTCGCGGTCATTCAGAACCTGGGCGCGCGCCTGCGGCGCCTCGTGGGTTTGGTGGAGGATCTATCGCTCCGGCAGGTGAACGCGCGGCTTGCCAAGCTCTTGTTGGAGACGGCGATGAGCGGCGAGCACGCGCTGACGCAACAGGAGATGGCGGCGCGGCTCGGCACGGTGCGCGAGATGATCGGTCGATCGCTCCGGCAGCTTGAAACCCGTGGGCTGATCAAGACCGAGCGCGGCAGAATCGTGATTCTGGACCGCGAGGAATTGCAACGACTGGTATAAAGAAACAGACCCGAAGGGTTTCGCGAACCCTTCGGGTCTTCGTCTAGTGTGCCATTCCAGACATATCGGCTTGCACATTGCCGACGTTGATGATTCCTAGCGCGCCTTTGCTCGCATCGGCGAACGAGTGGGTGACGAAGGGATAGAGTCCCGCGTCTGGTATTTTCAACTCGACCATGTAGCCGCCGCCGGGCGGAACTGTGACGGTCTGTCGTCCATACTCAACGTTTTTCGGATTGCCGTCGGCGTACGTCTTATCGAAGAGCGCGCCGATAACGTGGAACGCCGAGAACTGGGAAGGACCGGCATTGACGATCCAAAGGCGGATAAGTTCGCCCGGATTTGCGGCGAGCGGAGAATCTTTGTATTGGTTAGCGTAGCCATTGAAGACGACATAGTCCGGCTGCGCCGCCATCGCTTTTGCGCCATCGTATTGATACGTGCCGACGGTTCCTAACTTGGCGTAGAACTCGCCCTGCACCAGCGCATACTCCCGCGCCGGCGGCAATCCTTCCGCCGGATCGACGATGATCGCGCCGTACATTCCGTTGGCGATGTGAGCGATGACGGGCGGCGTGCCGCAGTGATACATGAACACGCCGGGATAATTCGCCGTCCAGGTGAAGCTGAACTGCGTGCCGGGCTTGACCGCCTGATAGTTCACGTTCCACGCGGTCTGCGCGGCGTGAAAGTCAATCGAATGTTCCATCGTGCTCTTGTTGATCAACGTGAATTTGATCTGGTCGCCTTGCCGCACGCGCAGCGTGGGACCGGGCACAGTACCGTTGAACGTCCACGTTTCGTACGGAATGCCCGGGGCGATCTCCATCGTCTTGTCTTCGACCGTTAGAGTGATCTGCTTGACGCTGTCCGCGGACGCGGGTTTCGTTGACGCGTCGAAGAGCGGATGGGGCGCTTTGACCAGCGGCACGGTTGGCGCAACGGTGGGTTGCGCTGCCGCCGGCGCGGAGCTAGCACACGCGGTCATCGCTGCCACCGCTAAAAAAGACAGTGCGACCAGCGCCAGCCATTGCAATCCTTTTTTCTTCACAGTTCCTCCTTGGAAATTTACTCGTTTATTTTTCACCACCATTCTATATCGGTCCGCCGCGTCCGTCTGCGATAAAAGTCACGTTGATGCCGCGCCGGCGTGGCTTACTGCCCCGGCGCAATCTCGCCGCGCCATTCATATCCGATTCATCTGTCGTTAATCTACCTTTGAGATGATGACCGGACAAATTC
>JBBIJS010000281.1:0-3924 GCA_037445855.1 Chloroflexota bacterium
AGCCGAAGGTGGCCAGTTTCAGCACGTAACGGCCGCGCTGGGGACGCCGCCGCCCGTACATCTTCGGCGGCACATTGGTCGATCTGGTTTTCATCGCGCTGATCGGCTTTTCGTCGGGGTTGAGCGGGTGGACCGGGTTTTGGTTCCTCTTTGCGATCGCCATCCTCTTGCAGATTTCGTCGAACGCGGCGCAAGCCGCGCAGCAAGCCGTTATCCCCGATCTGGTCCCCGAAGATCAGCGTGGGCGCTTCTCCGCGATCAAAGCCGTGTTTGAAGTTCCGCTACCGGTTATTCTGGTGGCATTCACGGTTGGAAAAATGGTCGCGGCGGGAAACATGGTTGGCGCGATCCTTGTCGCGGTGGGCGTGCTTGTTGCGAGCATGATCTTGGCGATGTTCGTCCGCGAAGAGCCGCTGACCGCCAAGCCGCCGCCGCTCGACTGGCAGCCGTTCGCGCGGCTCGTCGTGATGACGGCGCTCTTCACCTTGATCATTCTCGCGTTGGGCGAAGGCGTCAAGGCGTCCAGCGTCGCGCTCGACGCGATTCGCGATACGACCACCGCGCTGTTGGTCGCCGGCAGTGTGGGGCTTGCGGCGATGGCGGTGGCGGTGGGACTCGGCGTGTGGCTGAGCGTTCGCGTCAGTCTCGGCGACGCGGCGCGCGCGAATCCTTCGTTCGTGTGGTGGATCATCAACCGGCTGGCATTCCTCGTCGGCGCGATCAATCTCTCCACATTCATCGTTTTCTTTCTCCAAGGACGCTTGGGCTTGGTCAAAGATCAAGCTGCCGGACCTGCCGCCAATTTGCTTCTCGTCGTCGGCGTGCTGATTTTGATTTTCGCGCTCGCCGGCGGCTGGCTGTCCGACCGCATCGGGCACCGGCGCGTCGTCGCGATCGCGGGAGTGACCGCGGCAATCGGCGTCGTGATTGCGATTGCGATTCCGAGTTTGCTGGCGATCAACATCGGCGGCGCGTTCATCGGCGCGGCGACGGGAATGTTTTACACCGCGAACTGGGCGCTCGGGACGAAACTCGCGCCGCCGGCAGAAGCCGGTCGCTATCTCGGCATCTCCAATCTTGCCGGCGCGGGCGCAGGCGCGGTCGGCGCGTACATCGGTGGACCGATCGCCGATTACTTCACCGTGCGATTTCCGGCGACTCCGGGTCTGGGCTACGTTCTACTCTTTGCGATCTACGGGGTGTTGTTCTTGCTCTCCGTGGCGGCACTCGCGCGCGTGAAAGAAAAAATGTAGAACGGCTTTACTGTCTGACGGAGACATTGATGCGACTTGTCCATCCCAACCACGTCACTCTTACCGATCCCGCCGCGCATCCGCTGGTTTGTACCGGCGCGCGCGGCGAGCGTTTCCAGATCAGCATCCTCGCCGACGATTTGATTCGCGTGCAAATGTTTCCCGACGGCGCGCCGCGTTTCAATCGCACGTGGACGGTCGTCGGCAAGGATGGTGCCGCGCCGCGCGAGGGGCGTCGCCGCGACGACCTAACGCCGTTCCCGCTGCCGCGCTTTGATTGCGAAATCTACCAAGACGCGCTGCATCTCCGCACGCCGCAACTTCAGCTTGAGATCGCGCTCGGCGATTTTGCGATCCGCTGGTTTGACGCGCAAGGCAACGCGCTGGCGTCCGATCTCACCGCGCGAGCGTACGCGTACGATCGCGCCGGCAAAAGTGTGCGGCATTACCTTGAGCATCACGACGGCGAACGCTATTTCGGTTTCGGCGAACGCGCCGGCGAACTCGACAAAGCCGGCAGACGGATGCGGATGCTGAACCTCGATTCATTGCGCTACAACGCGGCGACGACCGATCCGCTCTACAAACATTTTCCGTTCTACATCACGTTCATTCCGGATTCTCAGATCGCCTACGGTTTGTTCTACGACAATCTGGCGACGAGCACCTTCGATCTGGGCGCAGAGATCGACGCGTACCACGGGCGTTATCGTTACTATCAGGCGGATGACGGCGACATCGATTACTATTTGATCTACGGTCCCAGCATCGCGCAGGTTGTCGAAAAATTCTCCGCGCTGGTCGGGCGTCCGATGCTTCCGCCGCGCTGGTCGCTCGGCTATCTCGGTTCGACGATGACGTACACCGACGCGCCCGACGCGCAGGCGCAGCTCGAACATTTTGTCGAACTGTGCGCCGAGCATCGTATCCCGTGCGATCTATTTCACCTTTCGTCCGGCTATACACTCGATGAGAACGAAAAGCGGAACGTGTTCACCTGGGATCGCGCGCGTATTCCCGATCCGAAAGCGATGGTCGATGATTTCGCGCGCGCCGGCATCCATCTGGCGCCGAATATCAAGCCGGCGATGCTCGTCACGCATCCGCGCTACGCCGAGGTTGCCGCGTTCGGCGGTTTCGTCAAGCAAGCGGAGAGCGACGCGCCGGAGGTCAGCGCCTTCTGGGGCGGCGACGCGTCGTACCTCGATTTTACCAACCCGCAGACGTACGATTGGTGGAAGCGGAACGTGCGCGAGCAATTGCTGGAGTACGGCATCGCCTCGACGTGGAACGACAACAACGAGTTTGAAATTTGGGACGACGACGCGCGCTGCGCCGGTTTCGGCGAGCCGTTCCGGATCGCGCACGCGCGTCCGCTGCAAACGCTGCTGATGACGCGCGCCTCGTACGACGCGCAGCGCGAATCACGTCCGGACGAACGACCGTACCTCATTTCGCGGTCGGGCTGTCCCGGCATTCAGCGGTACGCGCAGACGTGGTCGGGCGATAACGAGTCCAACTGGGAGACGCTCAAGTACAACATTCCGATGGGGCTGGGTTTGTCGCTGTCCGGCGCGCCGAATACCGGGCACGACGTGGGCGGCTTTGGCGGCGACGCGCCATCGCCAGAGTTGTTCGTGCGCTGGGTGCAGAATGGGGTCTTTCATCCGCGGTTTACGATCCATTCGTGGCACTGGGACGGCAGCGTCAACGAGCCGTGGATGTATCCGGAAGTTTTGCCCATCGTCCGCGACGCGATGGAATTTCGGTACCGCTTGATGCCGTACCTGTATTCGCTCTTGTTTGAATCGTCGCAGACCGGACATCCGATTATTCGCCCGATGGTTTACGCGTTTCCACGCGACGCGCGCTGCCAAGCCGAATCGTTCGATTTTATGCTGGGTCCCAACTTACTGGTCGCGTCTGTGTTCGAACACGGCGCGCGGACGCGCCGCGTGTATTTACCCGAATTGGTCGATTGGTGCGATTTCTACAGTGGCGCGTGGCATCCCGGCGGGCAAGAAATCGTGACGGACGCGCCGCTCGAGCGCATTCCGCTTTTTGTGCCGGCAGGCGGTATCGTTCCGATGGGCAAGCCGATGAAACACGCTGGCGCGGAGCCGGATGATTTTCGACAGGCGTACGTTTATCCTCATCGCGGCGAGGGACGTGGTGCATTCGCGCTAATCGAAGACGACGGCGTGACCCTCGGCTATCAGCGCGGCGAGTACGCGCAGGTGGAATTGCAAGTGAATGCCACGCGCGAGACCATCGCGCTGCAAGTGAACGCGCGCGGCAATTATCGCCCGCCGTACCATCGCATCGAATTCATCCTGCCGCCGGGGGAGGATCGCCGTATCGACGCGCGCGGCGATGGCTGGACGGGCGCGGATGGACGATGGCACGTTGCTGTGGAATGGGAATAGTTCCGATTGATGACTAGACCGTGACGCGCCGGCGTTCCGCGCTGGAATGATAAAGCGCTTCCATCACGCGCCACGCGGCGACGGCTTCTTTGCCGGGGATCGGCGAGGGCTGCCCGGCGAGCAAGCGCGGCACCAAGTCGGTGATCATTTCGCTGTGCGTGGGACCTGAGCGAGGAAACTGGACGGTCTCCGGTAATTTGTCGCGTCGATGTACCGTCCGCAATCCTGCAGCGTAGGGACCGCCG
>JBBIJS010000282.1:0-3911 GCA_037445855.1 Chloroflexota bacterium
CGCAGATTTTCTCGCTGCCGGCGAGATAGCACGGCACATCGTCGCACACGCGCACCATCGTTTTGCCGACCGGGTGCGTGTACAGGTGCGCGTAGAAATCCGCGACGCCGAACGCTTCGCTGAGGGGCACGCCAAGACCGTTTGCGATTTGGGTAAGGGTGTCTTCGGAAAGCCAGCCGTACGATTCTTGGGCTTCGATCAAAGCCGGCAACAGACCAGAGCGGCCAACGGGCGACCAACGTGCGAGGATATGTGCGAGCGTGTCAGACATTGCGCTGGGCGCAACAGGAGTGTTCATCTTACACCGGCATAAAAAGTGATCGTCAATCCTTGCGAAGCTTGTGAAGATGCTCGTCGGCGGAACAGAGTTTCTTCGAGACGACAGTTGTCTCCGAATACGTCTTCCAACCTTCGCAAGGTTGGATTCAAAGTGCGTAGATTATCGCGCTAGTGAACGCGGCTTGCAAGCGCGTCTTTCTTACGGAAAATTAACGGGGCGCACTCAGGTGCGCCCCACATTCACATCAAGCCATCCATTAGTTTTACGATCACTTCGCCGCGTTCGAGACTGATCTCCTTGACCACGTCTTCAATCGCGGGAAGGAGTATCTCGCGCTTGCCATCCCGCACGAGGTAGACGTCGTTCGCGCCCGTGTCGAGCACCTCCGCGATTTCGCCGAGCGCCGCGCCGTCCACCGTCACGACACGCAAGCCGATGAGTTGATAGATGTACAGTTTGCCTTTGGGCAACTTGACGGCATCTGCCAAGGCGACTTGGACGAGGAGACCGCGCAGCTTGTCGCCGGCTTGTGACGAATCGATGCCGGCGAGTTTCAGCAGCGCGGCGTTCCCGTGCAAACGCGCGCGTTCGACCGAAAAAGGTTTCGCGTCGTCGCCGAGAAAAACATGGCGAAGCGACGCGAAGCGTTTGGGAAATTCGGTCAGGATTTCGATCTTCAGTTCGCCGTGATAGCTCCACGGTTTGAGGACGCGTCCGATGATGAGATAGCGCGGGGATTGAGGCATGGAATATTGGGTAGCGGCAAAGCATTCGCTCAGCGGTGCTCGATTTGCGATCGTGATGGGCTTGGGCCAACCGCGCTTTAAAGCCATCGAGAATTGGCGAATGCCGCGCCCCTACGCGATCACACGATTTCCAACGTCGCGCGTTTGCCCTGCCGCATCGCGGCAATGCGGACGACGGTTCGCATCGCGTTGGCGATTCGTCCGCTTTTACCGATCACGCGCCCCATGTCGTCGGGCGCGACGCGCAATTCTAGCGTGACGGAACTGGCGCCCTCGTTCATGTTCACTTGAACTTGGCTTGGGTCTTCCACCAGCGTCCGCCCAATGTACTCGACCAGCTCTTTGAGATTCAAAATAATTCTCCGAATGAGTTAGATCGTTTGTGGACCAGCAACTATGCCGCGGCGGGCGCTTCAGCTGCCGGTGTTTCAGCCACCGGGGCTTCCGCCGCGGGCGCTTCAGCCGCCGGGGCGACTGGCTTTGCCGCCGGCGCGGCAGCTTTGGCGGCTTCTTCCGCGGCTTGCGCCGATTTCGATTTGCGCGCGGCGTGCAGCTTGACGTGCTGGTCGCTGATGCCGGTGCGGCGCAAGATGATCCCGAGCGCGTCGGTTGGACGCGCGCCCACGCCGAGCCAATAGCGCGCGCGCTCTTCGTTCAGCACGATGGTCGGCGGATCGGTGCGCGGATCAAAGTGACCGATCTTTTCGACGATGCGCCCGTCGCGCTTGCTGCGCTCTTCCGCGACGACGATGCGGTAGGTCGGTTGTTTCTTGGCGCCGAAACGGGAAAGACGAATTTTGACGGACATAAAACTCCTTTAGTGGGTAGTGGACGGTGGACAGTGGGTAGAAACTCTGTCCACCACCCACTGTCCACGATTCACTTTTTATAACCCCGGAATCCCGGGGAACACGCCGCGACCTTTGCCGCTTTTCAACTGCTGCATCATTCGCTGCATCTGTTTGAACTGACTCATCAACTGATTGACTTCTTGGACCGATGTCCCGCTGCCGGTCGCGATGCGCTTGCGACGCGCGCCGTTCAGTACATCCGGGCGCTGCCGCTCTTCGCGCGTCATCGAGTTGATGATCGCTTCGATGCGCTTCATCTGTTTGTCGGTGACGTCGGACGGCATATCTTTGGTGACCTGGCTCAAGCCCGGCACCATGCCGAGCAACTGTGACAGCGGTCCCATCTTTTTGATCGCCTGCAACTGCTCCAGGAAATCTTCGAAGTTGAACTGCGCGCTCAGCAGTTTCTGCGCGGCTTTTTGCGCCTGCTCCTGATCCATCGTTTCTTGCGCTTTTTCGATCAGCGTGAGTACGTCGCCCATGCCGAGGATGCGCGACGCGAGCCGGTCTGGTAAGAACTGTTCGAGCGCGTCCGTTTTTTCGCCGACGCCGAGGTACTTGATCGGTACGCCGGTGACCGAGCGCACCGATAACGCCGCGCCGCCGCGCGCATCGCCATCGACCTTAGTGAGGATGAGTCCGGTCAATCCGACGCGCTTGTGGAACTCGTCTGCGACGCGTACCGCCTCTTGTCCCGTCATCGCATCGACGACGAGCAGCACTTCTTGCGGCTTGGCTTTCGCTTTGATTTGCTCCAGCTCGCGCATCAAGTCATCGTCGATGTGCAGACGTCCAGCCGTGTCGAGAATGACCACGCTGTACGCGCCGCCGCCCGCGCGCTGGACCGCGTTCGCGCAGATCGTCGGCGGCGGGACGGTATTCGATTCCGAATGTACGGGTATGTCGAGCTGCTTGCCGAGCGTTTCGAGTTGTTGGATCGCGGCGGGCCGCTGCGTGTCTGCCGCGACGAGCAACGGCTTTTGACTGTGCTTGCGCAGTTGCAGCGCGAGTTTCGCCGCGGTCGTCGTTTTGCCTGAACCCTGCAAGCCGATCAACATCACGACGTGCGGCGGCGCGCCGGAAAGATCGATCTTCGCCGGCGCGCCGAGCGTGGTGATCAGTTCTTCGTTGACGATCTTGATGACCGTCTGCGCTGGCGAGAGCGAGCGCATGACCTCTTCGCCGACCGCGCGCTCGCGCACGCGCGTCAAGAAATCCTTGACGACTTTGAAATTAACATCCGCCTCCAAGAGCGCGAGGCGGACCTCACGTAGCGCCGCGTCGACATCGGCTTCGGACAATTTGCCTTTGCCGCTGAGCTTTTTGAAAACCGCGTTGAGTTTCTCGCTTAAACTGTCGAACACAGTGGGGCTATTCTAATGCAGAACGGCGTTTTGGTCAAATGATTTAACTGGGCGAGAGCCGGTCAAACCGAACGCCCCTGGGCGTTCGTTCACACTAGGCAAAAATAAAGTTCTGTGATATAAAAGGTATATACCATTGCGGCAAAGGAGACGAGACGATGAGACTCGTAGACAAAGTGGCTTTGATCACCGGCGGCGGCAGCGGCATCGGACGCGAAACCTCGTTGCTCTTCGCGGCGGAAGGCGCGAAAGTGGTCGCCGTGGACATCGCCGACGCGGCGGGGAACGAGACGGTTGCGATGATCAAGAAGAATGGCGGTGACGCGGTGTACGTTCACGCCGACGTGTCGAAAGCTGCCGATTGCGAGAACATGGTGCGCGTCGCGGAGCAGACGTACGGCAAACTCAACGTGCTGTTCAACAACGCCGGCATCATGCACAGCGACGACGACAACGCGATGACGACGAGCGAAGCGGTCTGGGACTTGACGATGAACATCAACCTCAAGGGCGTCTTCCTCGGTTGCAAGTACGGCATCCCCGCGCTCAAGCGCGCCGGCGGCGGTTCGATCATCAACACCGCGTCATTCGTCGCGCTCGTCGGCGCGGCGACGCCGCAGATCGCGTACACGGCGAGCAAGGGCGGTGTGCTGGCGATGACGCGCGAACT
>JBBIJS010000283.1:0-3895 GCA_037445855.1 Chloroflexota bacterium
GATTCCACTCTTTGCGTCTAAACGCCGAATGTGGTATTATTGCGCCCGAAAGCCTCCTGAGGAGTTTGAATGCCCAAGAAGAAAAATGGCGAGAGCAAACTGGCGCGTCCTGGAATCACAGAACCTCTAAACCTGCCGGAGTTTGCCCTTGTCCCCGTCCGCGATACGATCATCTATCCGCATCTGATGAGTCCGCTCATCGTTGGGCGAGATCAATCCATCCGCGCCGTCGAAGCCGCGATCGCGACCACTCAACGTATCGTCGTCTTTCTCCAGCGCAACCCGGACCAACAAGACCCCCGGTCAGAAGATTTATTCCCCATCGGAACCGAAGTTTCGATCGGTCGGATGCTGCGGATGCCCGACGGCACGACCAGCGTTTTTGCGCAAGGCAATACGCGCGTCCAGCTCGTCGAGATGCTCCAGAGCGAACCCTTTTTCCGCGCGCGCGTGCTGCCGATCCACGAACCATTCGATAAAACGATGCCAACCGAAGCATTGATGCGAGCCGTCCTTGCTCTATTCGAGAAAACCGTCCGCCTTAATCAGAATCTACCGGACGACGCTTACGTCGCGGCAATGAATGCCGATACGCCCGGCTGGCTCTCCGACCTGGTCGCCTCCGCACTGAATATGGAAATCGCCCAGCGGCAGGAATTGCTCGAGACGCTCGACCCGGTCACGCGGCTGCAAAAAATATCGATCTTGCTCGCGAAGGAAGTGGACGTTCTCGAATTACAGAACAAGATTCATTCCCAGGTGCAGGACGAAGTCGATAAAACGCAGCGCGAGTACTATCTGCGCGAGCAGATGCGCGTCATTCAGCAGGAACTGGGCGAACACGATCCGCAGGTACGCGAACTCAACGAACTCCGCGAGAAAATCAAAGCGGCGGAAATGCCCAAAGAGGTGCTAGAGAAAGCCGAGCACGAGATGGAACGCCTTGCACAGATGCCGAGCGCCGCGCCGGAGGTTGGCGTCATCCGCACCTACGTCGATTGGCTCGTCGGACTGCCGTGGGCAAAACTCACGACGGACAATCTCGACATTGCCGCGGCGGCGAAGCTATTGGACGAGCAGCACTTTGGATTGAAGAAAGCGAAAGAACGCATCCTCGAATATATGGCGGTGCGTAAACTCGCGGCGGAGAAAATGCGCTCGCCGATTCTGTGCTTCGTCGGTCCGCCCGGCACCGGCAAAACGTCCATGGGGCGCTCGATCGCGCAGGCGCTGGGACGCTCGTTCGTCCGCGTCTCGCTCGGCGGCATCCACGACGAAGCCGAGATTCGCGGCCATCGGCGCACCTACATCGGCGCGCTGCCAGGGCGCATCGTCCAGACGATGAAGCGCGCCGCGACAATGAACCCGGTATTTATGCTCGACGAAGTGGACAAGATCGGCGCGGACTTTCGCGGCGACCCGAGCGCGGCGCTCTTGGAAGTGCTCGACCCGGAGCAGAATCACGCGTTCAGCGACCACTATCTCGACGTGCCGTACGATCTATCCAAGGTCATGTTCATCACCACCGCGAACATGCTGGATCCGGTTCCGCCGGCGCTGCGCGACCGAATGGAAGTGATCGAGTTCCCCGGTTACATCGAGGCAGAAAAGGTCGCGATCGCAAAACAGTTTCTGATTCCTCGGCAGAAAGAGGAACATGGTCTCGGCGAATCGCCCAAGTTCGCCGACGATGCGATCAAGAGTCTCGTCCGCGAATATACGTACGAAGCCGGCGTCCGCAACCTCGAGCGCGAGCTGGCGAACATCTGCCGCAAGATCGCGCGGATGATCGCGGAAGACAAGCGCGCGCCGATGACGATCAACGAACCATCGCTGTTCAAATACCTCGGTCCTACCAAATTCACGTTCGGCATCGCGGAAGAGAAAGACGAAGTCGGCGTCGCGACCGGCGTCGCGGTCTCGGAAGCCGGCGGCGACACGATGGCAGTCGAAGTCACGTTGATGCGCGGCAAGGGCGGGCTGATGCTCACCGGTCAGCTCGGCGACGTGATGCAGGAATCCGCGCAAGCCGCGCTGTCGTACGCGCGCACGCACGCGCAGAAACTCGGACTCAAAGCCAACTTCGACAAAATCGATATTCACATCCACGTGCCCGAAGGCGCGATCCCCAAGGACGGACCGTCCGCCGGCATCACGATTGCGACCGCGCTCATCAGCGCGCTGTCGCGCCGCGCGGTGCACAAAGACGTCGCGATGACCGGCGAGATCACGCTGCGCGGGCGCGTGCTGCCCATCGGCGGGCTGCGCGACAAGGTGCTCGCCGCGCACCGCGCCGGCTTGAAGACGATGCTCATTCCAAAGAAGAATGAGAAAGATATGATCGACGTGCCGAAGAAAGTGCAGCGTGAGATGAATTTCGTCTACGTCGAGCGGATGGACCAAGTGCTGCCGGTCGCGCTGACACGCACCGCGCGGCGACTCACAGAACACACCACCACGCAACGCGGCAACCGCTCTGCCCTTCAAGCCACGTCCCGCCCGCGCGGTCGTCCAGTCCAACCTTGAGTTTTTCAAATCTGAAATCCTCAATCCGGAAAGGAGTTTGCCTTGATCACTTGCCCGAACTGCGGGAATGCGGTCCGCGAAACTCAGCAATTCTGTGGCAGTTGCGGGACCGATGTCCACGCCGCACTCGCCGCCGCTTCCACTGCCGCGCCCGCGGCGGAAGAACCCACTGGCACGCCATACGCCTACTCCCAGCCCACGGGTTATGGTTACGATTACGTGCCCCCCGTCCAAGCCGGCAACAATCGACTGATCATCATGGTCGTCGCCGTGGTGCTGGTCGGATGCTGCATGTTCGCGTGCGGACTCGTGTTCGGCTTTGAACTCATCCCCGATATTCTTGGCATCGGCGGTGGCGCAGCCGTGCCCAAGGTGACTCCGACTCCAACCCCTGCCAGCATGCTGCCGCTCCTCCACTGGTTCATCGGCTGATCGCGACGGAAGACGAGCAAACAAAATCGTCTTCCGTCCTTCGTCATTCTCGCCATGACTCCTGAAGAAATCTCCTCGCTCTATCAACACGGTCAGAGTGAGACCCTCGCGTTCGAGGTCGAGGCGGTCTCGCTGAATCGCCTCGCGGAAACACTGGCGGCGTTTGCCAATTCCACCGGCGGCATCGTCCTCCTGGGCATTGCTCCGCCGGACGGCGCGGTGCGCGGCGTCAAGAACGCGGACGCGGCAAGCGATAAAGCGTTAGCCGCCGGTCAACGCTGCGAGCCGCCGCTGGTGCTGCCGCGTCCCGAAAGCGCGCAACTCGACGGAAAAGAAATCTTGCTGGTACAAGTCCCCGCCGGCTTGCCGCACGCCTACGGACTACGCGGGAAATTTCTCGCGCGCGCCGGCAAAAAGAACACCCCGCTGGGTCCGCGCCAGTTGCGCCAACTGCTGCGCGAACGCGGCGAGGCGAATTTCGAAGCGCTGCCCGCGCCCGGCGCGTCGCTGGATGAGTTCGACGATGCGCTGGTGCAAAAGTACGCCGCGGCGTTTCTCGGCGAAGCGGCGCCGAACAAGAAAGACGCGATCCTCGACTTGCTCCATCGCCGCAACTGCGTCCTCAAGGACGGCAGCGCGTGGCGACCGACCACCTCGGGCTATCTGCTGTTCGCCCGCGAGCCGCAGCGCGCCTTCCCCAGCGCGGAGATTCTGCTGGCGCGGTACGCCGGCAAGCAAATGTCGGACGAGTTCCTGCGGGAGATCGTGCGCGGTCCGCTGGCGGAGCAATTGCGCCGCGCGGAAGCGTGGGTCGTTGCAAATATGCGGAAGGGCTCGCGCATCGACGCGCTGCAACGCGCCGACCGCGCCGAGTATCCGGTTCCCGCCGTGCGCGAAGCCATCGTCAACGCGGTGGCGCACCGCGATTACGCGATTC
>JBBIJS010000284.1:0-3893 GCA_037445855.1 Chloroflexota bacterium
AGCGCGCCCTCGCACTGGCGCGTGATCGCGGCGTTCGCGGCGGTGTATAGTATCTGGGGATCGACGTACCTGGCGATTCGCTTTGCGGTTCAGACCATGCCGCCATTCTTGATGGCGGGCACGCGGTTTGTCATCGCCGGCGCGATTTTGTACGCGTGGATGCGCGTGCGCGGAACCCCGGCGCCCACACGCCGCCAGTGGGGCGCGACGGCGATGATCGGCGGGCTTTTGTTGATGGGCGGCAACGGCATCCTCGCATGGGCGGAGCAAACGGTGCCGTCGGGTCTCGCGGCGTTGATGATCGCGACGGTGCCGGTGTGGATGGTGCTGCTCGAATGGCTGCGCGGCGACGGCACGCGGCCGACCGCCGGCGTCGTGATCGGTCTCGCGCTGGGCTTGGTCGGCATCGCCCTGCTGGTGGGTCAGGCAAATTTCGCGGGCGACCATCCGGTCAACCCGGTCGGCGTGATCGCGCTGATCTTTGCCGCGTTATCATGGGCGACCGGTTCTTTCTACGCGCGCTACGCGCCGGTGCCCGCCGCGTCGCTCCTGGGGACGGGAATGGAAATGCTTGCCGGCGGCGCGCTGCTGCTCATTGCCGGCTGGATCACCGGAGAATTTGGACAGCTCAAACTCGATCAAGTGTCGCTGCAGTCGTTGGTCGCGTTTGGCTATCTCATCGTTTTCGGATCGTGGGTTGGCTTTAGCGCGTACACCTGGCTGCTGCGTGCGGTCAAGCCAGCGCTTTCATCGACCTACGCCTACGTCAATCCGGTCGTCGCCGTTTTTCTCGGCTGGGCGCTGGCAAGCGAAGCGCTCACGGCTCAAACTCTTGGCGCGGCGGCAATCATTATCGTGGCGGTCGTGATCATCACGACGCAGCGATCGAGAAAGGGTTTGCCGGAACCGGCGAGTGTCGTGTCGACTATTGCGCCGGCGGAATGACCGCAAGATAAAGCGAACCGCGCGGGTTCAACTCCGCGCGGTTTTTCAATAGAACCACGGAGGCAAAGAATGGACGGGGTGTCTCAGTACATCACAATTTGGGCGAGGAGCCAGCGCTCTCTAGCGCGGCGGTGCCAAAACCAAGCGATTTCCGTGACATAGACGGCGTTAGAGAACGCCTTCTCCTCAAATCTATGATGTACTGTGTCTGTGTGGTTATCGTTTGAAAGACAATGACCCATATTCTCCTGAAAACCGCGCTGCGCGACCAACTGCGCCGTCCGTGGCTTGCGCTGCTGATGATCCTCAGCGTCGCGCTCGGCGTCGCCGTCGTCGTTTCGGTCGATCTGGCGAACCAATCCGCGACGCGCGCGTTCACACTCTCCACCGATGCGGTCGTCGGCAAGGCGACGCATCAGATTCTCGGCGGCAGCAGCGGGATCGACGAAAGCGTGTACCGCGAACTGCGCGTCGCGCAAGGCAATCGCCTCAGCGCGCCGGTGGTCGAAGGATACGCGAGCGCGGTCGAACTCGGCAACCAGACGATGCATGTTCTCGGCGTCGATCTGTTCGCCGAGCCGCCGTTCCGCACGTACCTCACCGCGAACCCCGACATTTCGCTCAACGCGTTCGCCGCGTTCCTGACGCAGCCGAACACCGTGCTGCTCAGCGCGGACACCGCCGCGCGTTTCGGCTTACATGTTGGCGACCAGCTCACACTCGTCATCGGCGCACAGAAACGCGCGGTCACGCTTGTCGGACTCTTGCGCCCGCCGAACGATATTTCATCGCGCGCGCTCGAAGGGCTGCTGCTGACCGACATCGCGACCGCGCAGGAACTTTTCGGCATGATCGGCAAATTGTCGCGCATCGATCTGATCGCGACGCCGGCGCAAGCCGCGCAGATCGCCGCGACATTGCCGAGCAATTTGCGGCTCGCGCCGGCGTCGGAGCAGGCGAACACAGTGACGCAGCTTACCGCCGCGTTTCAACTGAACCTGGCAGCGTTCAGTCTACTCGCGCTCGCGGTTGGCATGTTTTTGATTTACAACACGACGCTCTTTTCAGTTGTGCAACGTCGCCGCGTCTTGGGAATTCTGCGCTGCATCGGTGTTACCGGCAGGGAAATCTTCGCGATGATCCTGATCGAAGCAGCGATTGCCGGCGCGATCGGCGGAGTGATCGGACTGGGGTTGGGAATTTTGCTCGGTCGCCTGACGGTGGGTCTCGTCACGCAAACGATCAACGATTTGTATTTTTCCGTCACGGTGCGCGGCGTCGATGTGGATACGTTTTCGCTGATCAAAGGAATGCTTCTCGGAATCGGCGCGGCGATGCTGGCGGCAGCGCTGCCGGCGTATGAAGCCGCCAGTGTGCCGGCGATCACGGTCTTGCAGCGTTCCGATTTGGAATCGCGCGTGCGCCGCGGGCTGCCCGCGTTCACGTTCGGCGGCATCGGCTTGATCGTCGTCGGCGCGGCGCTGATCGAATTCGTGCCGAATAGCGTCGCGGCTTCGTTTGCCGGGATTTTCATCGCGCTCTTCGGTGTGACGATGGGCGTGCCGGCGCTCACCATCGCGCTGATGCGCTTGGCGACCGCGACGCTCGGACGCGTCGGTTTGATCGGACGAATGGCGGCGCGCACGGTGACGCAGGCGCTCAGCCGTACGTCGGTCGCGATTGCCGCGCTGATGGTCGCGATCTCGGTCGTCATCGGCGTGACGGTGATGATCGCCTCGTTCCGCGCAACGGTGGAGAACTGGCTCGATCAAACGCTCATCGCCGATGTGTACCTCTCGCCGCCGCTGCAAGGTCCGATCCCGGAAGCGACGATGAATCCGGCGCTGGCGGACAAGGTGCGCGCCGTGCCGGGCGTCGCATCGGTCGATCTCGTGCATTACTCGACGGCGCACTCGCAAGAGTTTGGCGATGTGCGGCTGACCGCGGTGACGACGTTGCGTAATCGCATTTTGAAATCGTCGAGCGTGAGCGACGCGGTAGCGCGCGTGCAGAGCGGCGCGGTCATCGTCAGCGAACCCTTCGCGACGCGGTATCACGTGCAGCCGGGCGACCGCATCACGCTGATGACGGATCGCGGCGCGCAGAGATTTTCTATCGTCGGCATCTATTACGATTATTCGTCCGATCAAGGGATAGTGCTGATGACGCTCGATACGTACCGCCGGTTTTGGAACGACGCGAGCATCTCGGCGATTGCGGTGTATCTCGCGCGCGGCGCAAATCAAAACCAGGTCGAAGACGCGATCCGCGCTGCGCTCGGCGGTACCGATGTCGTGGTACAGAGTAACAAGGCGCTGCGCGATGCCGCGCTCGTCATCTTCGACCGCACGTTCGCGATCACGCTGGCGCTGCGGCTCATCGCGGTCGTCGTCGCGTTCATCGGCGTCCTGGGCGCGCTGATGGCTTTGCAACTGGAGCGTACGCGCGAACTCGGCACGCTGCGCGCGGCGGGGATGACGCTGCCGCAGTTGTGGCGGCTCACGCTGCTCGAATCCGGGTTGATGGGCGCGACCGCGGGTTTGCTTTCGATTCCGACTGGCTTGATACTCTCGGCGGTGCTGATTTACGTCATCAACCTGCGCTCGTTCGGCTGGACGATTTTCTTCGAGCCGGTACCACAAGTGTACCTGGAAGCGCTTGCGGTATCGATCATCGCCGCGCTCCTCGCCGCGGTGTACCCGATGCTGCGGCTGGGTCGGCTGCAAGTGGCGGACGCGCTGAGGGAGGAATGACCGAGGTCATCTTCGATAATTGAACCGCGAAGAACGCCAAGGGCGAAGAACAAAAATATTTTCTTTGCGTTCTTTGCGGTGAAATTTTTACCCGCTTTGACAACGCTCCTTAATCGCCTTACAATATCCGCGGAAGGAGGTCGCGATGCCAGAACAGAAACCAAAGGTCTCGCAGAGATGGACGAACCAGGAAAT
>JBBIJS010000285.1:0-2075 GCA_037445855.1 Chloroflexota bacterium
AACGTGCGGCGCGTTTCGTCGGCGGTGTGATAACCGAAGAGCATGTTCGACTCGTAACGCTGCTTGGAGTACATCCAGCGCATCACGTCCACGCCGACATTCTCCGCGGCTTCGTTGAACTCGATCATGTTGCCCGCCGATTTGTGCATCGGACGACCGTCTTCGGCAAAGAGCGTGCCGTACCCCATCAGCGCTTTGAACGGCGGCTTGTTCTCCATCACGGTCGCCATCACGAGCAGAGAGTAGAACCAGTTGCGGAATTGTCCGGGGAACGATTCCAGAACGAAATCCGCCGGAAACCATTTCTCCCAATACGCGTGATCGGTGCGATAACCCATCGTCGAGAACGCGACAATGCCTGCGTCGAGCCAGGGATTGCCCACGTCTTTGATGCGCGACGTGGTCGCGCCGCACTTGCTGCACTTGATCTTCACCTCGTCGATGTACGGTCGATGCGGCGTGTGCCCTGCGAGCTTGTCCCATCCTTCGACCGCGCGCTGGCGTAGTTCATCGTCGCTGCCGATGACTTCAAAGTTGCCGCAGTTCGTGCATTCCCAGATTGGCAGCGCGAGCCCCCAGTAGCGTTTCTTGCTGATCATCCAATCGTGCATATTCCGCAGCCAGTCCATCTCGCGTTCGTAGCCAAAGCCGGGAATCCAGCGGATTTGATCGACGACGTCCATGATCTGGTAGCGCAGACTGCGCGATTTTTCTTCGGCGGTCAGTTGTTCGCGCGGCTTGTCGTACGTCTCGCCCATCTTGATGAACCACTCATCGACCAGCCGGAAGACGAGCGGCGTCTTGCAGCGCCAGCAGGTCGGATAGCGGTGCGTGTATGGATCGGTCCGATAGAGCATTCCCTTTTGCTCGAGCGACTCGATCACCCGCGGCGTGACATCGAACGCGCCCATGCCGGTGAATTCGCCAAAGCCGTCCATGAACAAACCGTTCTCGTCGAGCGGCGCGACGATCGGCAGTCCGTTTTCTTTGCCCAGCCGAAAGTCCTCTGGACCCGCGCCGGTTCCCATGTGTACCAAGCCGGTGCCTTCCGCTTCGGCAACATCTTTCCACAGCACGACGCGGTGCGCCTGCACCGCGCTGAGCGGCGGGCGCGGAACGTGATTCCGCAACTCGGGCGCGACGTGACCGCCCACTTCGCGCTCCGCCGGAATCTCATCGAACGGACCGACGTACGTCCAGCCCTCCATTTCGCTGCCCTTCAATTTGCCGATCACGTCATACGCGCCCTTGAGCATGTGCGCTGTGTTCTCGGCGAGATAATAAATCGCGTCGCCTTGCTTCACTTTGAGGTACGTGAGTTCGGGACCTGCCGCGACCATGATGTGCGGGATGAACGTCCACGGCATCGTCGTCCACACGAGCAGGTATTCGCCCGGACGGTCGCGCAGCGGAAAGCGCGCGGTGATGCTCGTGTGCGTGATGTCGGGATAATCTTCCGTGCTGATTTCGTGCTCGCTCACGCCGGTGCCGCAGCGCGCGCACCATGGCATCACGTCGGTGCCTTTGTAGACCCAGCCGCGCTCGGCGCATTTTTTCAAGAACGCCCAGATCTGATAATTATTTTCGTCGCTAAAGGTAAAATACGATCCACCCAGTTCCGGTAAACCCAGCCGCCCGACGAGCTGCTCGACCGTGCCAGTCACCTTGCCGCGCGGACCATCGAGCGTGAGCTGCTGATTCGGATTCTCGCCGAGTTTGTCGCGCAGCATTCGCAGCGTGTCGGGATCGTTCCAGTCGACCCACATCCCAAGCCGGATCGATTGCTCGCTCTGCACCGCCGCGTAGTTGAGGACACGCTGCTTGCACAAAACCACGAACTTGGCAAGTCCGTAATTCTCGATGTCCTTCTTCGATTTGAATTTCAATTCCTTCTCGACTTCGACTTCGACCCACAGCCCCTGGCAGTCGAAACCGTTCTGCCAGCGCTCGTCGTGTCCCTGCATCGCCGCGTAGCGCTGGAACAAGTCCTTGTAGGTGCGACCCCACGCGTGGTGGACGCCCATCGGATTGTTCGCGGTGATGGGACCGTCGATGAACGAGAACCGCTTTGGCGC
>JBBIJS010000285.1:2175-3890 GCA_037445855.1 Chloroflexota bacterium
CCCACCTCGCGCGTGTTCGCGACGTGCGTGCCGCCGTCCGCCTGCAAATCCAAGCCGACGATCTCGACGATGCGAACTTCCTTGATATCCGGCGGCAGCAAGTTGATCTTGGTGCGAATCAAGTCGGGAATCTTGAACGCTTCCTCGCGCGGCAACACCTTGACGCGAATGTCGCGCGCCGCGGCGATCTCCGCGTTCACTTTTTCCTCGACCACCTGAGCAAAGTCCGCGCTCATATGCTCCAACTCGAAATCCATCCGCGCGGACAGCGGTTCCATATCGCCGCCGGTGACGCTGACGCCGTAATCGCGGAACATCATGCCGCAGAGGATGTGCAGCGCGGTGTGCGTCCGCATCAGCTTGTAGCGCCGCTCCCAATCGATCTCACCGTGCGCCGCCGCGCCCACCGCGAATGTCGCCGCACGGTCGAGTTTATGCCACACTTCGCCGGCTTGTTTCTTCACTTCGAGCACGCGGTACAGCTCGCTCTCGCCGCCGACGCGCAACACGCCAGCGTCGCTCGGTTGACCGCCGCCGCGTGGATAGAACGCGGTGCGGTCCAGCGCAACCTGCTCGCCGTTCACTGCGGTCACGCGCGCGTCAAATTCTTTCAGGTACGCATCGGTTTGGCAAAGCAGTTCGGTCATGTTAACTCCTCTGGACGGAGGACATGTAGTTCTTCCGTCTTTGGTCATTCGTCGGTCTTTTGCAAAACAAAAACTCCCATCCTATCAAGGGACGGGAGTTAAACTCTCGCGGTACCACCCTTTTTGATGAACATCGGACGCTACGGCGAACGCCCGCTACAATCATCCGCTCTTTCCGAGGACGAACATCCCCGCGTCACGATTAACGGCTGACGATGCCGTCGCAATCTACTGGCGAAGGTCAAACGTGCCAAACTTCCAAACCAGCCAAAGGCGCCAAAGATCCTTTGGCAGATTTGGCGCATTTGGCATATTTGGCTATTTTGACATTGCTTTTGATGCGCCGCTCCGGAAGGATTTTCCGCGCGCTTCACGCGATCGGCTCACACCATCCCGAACTCGCTCGTGCGCTCCACGCGCGTACTCGTTTCCATCAAAGCGTTTATGGCGCAAGTATAGCGAAATCGCACGCGGATGTCAAACGCAACGCGCGGAGGGTCTATGCCGCGCGCGGCGCAGCCCGCGCGAGCCGCAGAGCGCCCCAGATGTCCACGCCAAGCGCGACGATCAGGACGATCTCGATACTCTTGGAAAGGTAGCCCAAGCCCATCGGGTTCGGGCGACCAAAGAGCCACCACGCGACGAACGTCACCGCCGCGTAGACGATCATGATGACGTTCACCCACCAACGATTCGCGCCTAAGCGGTCGCGGACAAACAGGAACAGGAGAACAAGCACCGCTTCACCGGCAAAGTTCAGCACGAACAATTGGTTCAAGGGCAAAGGCGGCGCGAAGGGTCTCGCGCCGGGAGGGGGAGTTGCTCTGCCCGGCGCAGTCCCTGGTCGAGGTCCAGCGGGGAACGGACTGCCAAACAAGTTGCCGCGGAACAGTATGAAATCCAGCGCGAGGTGAAGCGCTCCATCTCCTAGCGCGAGGACGGCAATAAGGGGTCGAAGAATTCGACTTTTTACTGGATCGGTCATTTCGTACTTCTACCTCCAAGGCGGAGCAAATTGACGTTGGGAATTCTAGCACAGATGCCGGCGCACAGTCAAGCCCACCGCCA
>JBBIJS010000286.1:0-3842 GCA_037445855.1 Chloroflexota bacterium
ATGTCGGTGCGTGTGCAGACGATTCCGCCGTTCGATCTCAATCGCGTTAAACTCGTGCCGCGCCTCTTGTGGGATCAAAAACAGAATGGCGACGGCAAGTTCGAACGCTTCGCGGATACGCCCACCAGCATCTCGCCGATGTCGCTGCCGGGAATGAAAGGCGGGCAGTACGTCGCGGAAGGGTTGGAACATCTGCCCAGCGGCGAACCGGATTACACACCCGAAATGCACAGCGCGAATATGTTCAAGCGCGGCAAGAAGGTGCGCGAAGCCGCGGCAGACGCCGCGGCGTGGGGCATGCTGGAGCGCTTTGGCGACCAGCACGCGCCGGTCGCGATTCTCGGCTGGGGCTCGACGATCGGACCAGTCCGTGAAGCCGTTGAGCGTGCGGAAGCCGAAGGCATGCCGGTCGCGGTGCTGTACACCAAGATGATCTATCCGCTGCCGCGCAAAGAGATCGCCGAATTTATCGAGCCGCGCCAAGAGATCATCGTACCGGAGATGAATTACACCGGGCAGTTCGCGCGGATGATCCAGGCGGAATACTGGCGCGAGGTCATCAGTGTCCGCAAGTACGGCGGCGTCCCGTTCGCGACGCACGAGATTTACGCCGAGATCAAAAAGGCATACGCGAAACTCAAACCGACGAAGAGCGCGAAGAAATCGGCGGCGCCCAAACGCGCGGCGAAGCGCGCGACGAAGAAAGCAGCGCCCAAGAAATCAGCGGCGCGGAGGAAATAGAATATGATTTCGACCATCGATCCACGGATAATGACGTTCGAGCAAGCCAATCTAGCGCCGAATGATTACAAGAGCGCAGTGCATCCCATCTGGTGCCCGGGCTGCGGCGACTTTGGCGTGCTCTCGAGTTTCTATAAAGCCGTCGCGGAAATGCGCATCCCGACGGAGCGCCTGGTCGTCGCCTCCGGCATCGGCTGCTCCGGGCGATTCCCGGCGTTCGTGCACGCGTACGGTTTTCACGGTACGCACGGACGCGTGCTGCCGCTCGCGACCGGCATCAAGATGGCAAATCCGGAACTCATCGTTGTTGCCGCCGGCGGCGACGGCGACGCGTTCAGCATCGGGATGGGGCATTTGCCGCACGCGATTCGCCGCAACGTCGACATTACCTATATCGTGATGGACAATGAGATTTACGGATTGACGAAGGGGCAAGCGTCGCCGACCAGCCCGGTCGGAATGGAACGCAAGTCATCGCCGTACGGAACCGTCGAGACGCCGCTGAATCCGCTGCTGCTGGCGCTCGCCAGTGGCGCGACCTGGGTTGCGCGCGGTTTTTCGAGCAAGCCCAAAGAATTGGTCGAACTGATCAAACAGGGAATGCAGCACAAGGGTTTCTCGTTTTTGCAAGTTTATTCGCCGTGCGTCACGTTCTACGATACGTACGATCATTTCAAGCAAGTGACCCAGCCGCTGCCGGCGGAGCACAACGCGCGCGACAAGATGAGCGCGATGAAGTACGCGATGGACGAAGAGACGCTGTACCTCGGTGTGTATTATCAGGAAGACCGCGCGACCTTCGACCAGGGATATGCTGCCAAGCGCGAAAAGATGCACGCGGAAAACTACGGCGTGCCGCAAATCTTGAGTCGATTTACGCGATAGTTTTCTGTCATTGCGAGGAGGCAGTCCTGCGCTTTCCGCAGGACTGCCTCCTCGCAATGACACTCATCCTAGAAAGCATCCACCTGTGCAACCTCGATACCTAATCCCCTTGACGATTGTGACGCTGCTGGCGCTGGGAACTGCCTGCTCGATCATCGCGCCCGCGCCGACCCCGCTGCCGATTTTTCCAACGGCGACTGCGCTGCCGAGCACTGCCGCGACCGCGGCTCCGCCGCCAACCAGCGCGCCGATTCCGACCGCGACGCCGCCATCGTCGAGCGCGCCAATTTCCACAGCGACTCCCGCGCTGACAAGTAGTTCACTGATCGGCAAATGGCAAATCTACAACTATGCGTTCGGCGCGATTTCCGCAATGGACAAATCGCAAGCGGACACGTGGTTGCTCAAAGTCGTGGACATTTCGGCAACCAGTCTCACCTTCGACGGCAAGACGTGTCAGGTTGCCGCGTTCAAGCGAGCACCCTCAACCTCGTCCGATTATTTCACCAGCGAGTTCAAGATCGATCCGTCGAAAATCGGCGTGCCACAAGACAAGGTGGACGTGATTCAGACCGGCTGTGGGGGCACGCCCTTCGGTCAATTCGTGCAGATCAATCCAACGACATTCATCGCCGCGTGGAATGGCGTGTTCTTTTTCTTTGCGCCGGTCGGACAGACGCCGGTCGTGCTAGAGCCAACACCCAAGCGGATCTCGTTTGCGCCCGGCGCAACCAGCGCGACGATGACGAGCGGGTTGCTCTTGAATGGCATGGACCGCTGGGTGATTCGCGTCTTCGCCGGTCAACAGTTATCGCTGAACGCCACGCCGCAGAACGGCAACGTCCTGCTGATCGTCTTCGGCGCGGACGGCGACGTGTACCAAACCGATCACGTCGGCAGTCCGAATTTCACCGGCGTCGTGCGCTCGACCCAGGATTACATCGTCGACGTGCGCGCGTGGGGCGACACCGCGCCGACGTACACCCTGCAAGTTTCGATCCCGCCGCTGCCGACCATCGATCCGCATCCACAGCCCAAGCGCATTTCGTTTTCACCCGGCGGTACCACGGCAACCGTGCACGGCAGCGTCGCGGCGAATGCGCCGGATCGCTATGTCTTGCGCGTGTCCGCTGGACAAATCATGGCGGTAAGCGCTTTGGCGTCCCAGGGTCAGGTGACGCTGATGCTCTATGGCGCGGACGGAACGGTTCTCGTGCCGGACCAAGCGAGGGCAACCAGCGCCAGCGGCAATTTGCTTTCGACCCAGGATTATTTCATTCAAGTGAACGCGCCGGTGAACACAACGGCGGCGTATACCTTGCAAGTGACGATTCCGCCGCTGGATTTGCAACCCAAGCGCATCACGTTTCCGCCCGGCGGTACCACGGCGACGCTGCAAGGGAATCTCGCGCCGAATGCGATGGATCGCTATGTACTGAAAGCAGCGGCTGGACAAACGCTGACGCTCAAGGTTACGTCGCCGCAAAATCAAGTCGGCGTGATGGCGTGGGGCACGGACGGGCAGATGCTGATTCCGGATCACGCCGATGCGACGACCTGGGTTGGCAAATTGCCGGCGACGCAGGACTATATCGTCAATGTCTGGTCGAGCGGTACCGCGAATCTGAGCTATTCATTGCAGGTGACGATTCCGCCGAAGTAAAGAATGACGGCAGAAGGATGAAGGATGAAAACTCATCCGGTCGATTTCATCTTTCATCCTTTGGGAAAAGAAGTATTTCGAATATGGATGAACCAACGATATTAACTCTCGCGCGTCCCCGCCATCCGGAGTGGATCCGCGTGCGTGCGCCGATTGGCGAAAAGTACGTGCGCTTGAAAGGACTGGTGCGCGGCTTGCAACTGCACACCGTCTGCGAAGAAGCGCTGTGCCCGAACATCGGCGAGTGCTGGGGCGCGGGCACCGCGACGATCATGATCCTGGGCGATACGTGCACGCGCGCGTGCCGCTTTTGCGCGGTCAAGACCGGCAACCCGCGCGGCATTGTCGACGCGGACGAGCCGCACCGCGTCGCGGACGCGATCGCGGAACTGCAACTCAACTATGTCGTCGTCACGTCGGTCGACCGCGATGATTTGCCGGACGGCGGCGCGGCGATCTTCGCCGAGACGGTGCGGCAGATCAAGACGAAATCGCCGCGCACCAAAGTCGAAGTGCTCACCGGCGATTTTCGCGGCGACCGCGCGTGCGTGCA
>JBBIJS010000287.1:0-1185 GCA_037445855.1 Chloroflexota bacterium
GGAATCTTGTGCATCCCTTTGCGGAACGCCGATTCTTCCATCAGCGCCTCGCCCACGCCCATGTACGCGCTGCCTTCCGCTTGCCCGATGACGAGCAGTGGATTGATCGCGCGTCCGCCGTCGTGCGCGAGCCAGAGCTTATCGACTGTGACGACGCCGGTTTCAGTATCGACGCTGACTGCGGCGACGCACGCCGAGTACGAGTACGATGGCGACGGACCGACGCCGGAACCTTTGAATGGTCCCGCGCGTTTCGGCGGCTTGTAACTGCCCGTGCCGCTCAACGTGCCGAACTTGGCTTCGGCGAGATTCGCCGCTTCGACGAAACTCAACTTGCGATTCTCGTCGTCCTCACAAATGACGATGCCGTCGCGCATCGCCAGACTGTCCGCTGGCACGAGCAGCTTTTCCGCGGCGGCTTGCAGAATTTTTTGCTTGACGCTGCGCGTCGCCTGAATGCACGCGTTGCCGGTCATCACCGTCACGCGCGACGAGTAACTGCCAAGATCGACCGGCGTCAGGTCGGTATCGGCGGTGAAGACTTTGACGTCTGCCGGTTTTAGCCCGAATTCCTCCGCCGCGATGTACGCCAGCAGCGAATCCGATCCCTGCCCGATGTCGGTCGAGCCGCAAAAGACCGCGACCCCGCCGCCGCGATCGACCTTGACGATGACGCCTGAATGCGGAAGGTCGTTCCAGTAGATCGGCAGACCCGCGCCGGAGAGGTAGGAGGAGCAGGCGATGCCAAGACCATGTCTGACGGATGACAGATGACGGATGACGGAATGTCCGTCTTCCGTCTTCCGTCTTCCGTCGCTCCACCCGCTTGCCTCCACTACGCGATCAATGCACTCGCGCAAGCCGCAACTCGTGATCGTCAGATGGTTCACGGTCTTCGTGCCGTCGTCCACGACGTACTTGCGGCGCATCTCCGCGGGATCGAGTCCGAGGTCGTGCGCGATTTTGTCGAGATGAACTTCCAAGCCAAAGCGTGGCTGCGGCGTGCCGTGTCCGCGTTTGGGTCCGCACGGCGGCTTGTTCGTGAACACGCGCAGCCCCTCGAATTTGTACGCCGGGATTTTGTACGTGACGGTTTGCAGCGCGCCGGTGTAGTAGGTCGATGCGATGCCGTACGAGCCGTACGCGCCGCCGTCGAGCATCGTCTTGAAATGCAGCGCGGTGATC
>JBBIJS010000287.1:1285-3790 GCA_037445855.1 Chloroflexota bacterium
TCGGCGTAATCGTGAATCTGCGGCAGCTTTTCGTCGAGCGCGTCGCGGATCGACATCACCGGCGCGAGCGGCGCGTACTCCACGTCGATCAATTCGAGCGCGCGCTCGGCGGTCTCTTCGTCGATCGCCGCGACCGCCGCGACCGGATCGCCGACGAAACGCACGCGGTCGACGCACAACGCTTCCTCGTCCTGCGTGCTCGGCATGATGCCGAACTTGATCGGCAAAGCCTTGCCGGTGATGACCGCGAAGACGCCGGGCAATTTCTCCGCGCGCGATGTGTCGATGCCGATGATGCGCGCGTGCGGGTAGACACTGCGGAGCAACTTGCCGTACAACATGCGCGGCAAGATCAAATCGTCGGCGTATTTCGTCTCGCCAGTCACCTTTTGCATCGCGTCGATCTTGGGCAGGGGCTTGCCGATCACGTTCAGTTGATGATTGTTCGGCATTTTCGTCTCTGGGTATACAAGTAAACAAGAACACACGTAGACAAGTTTGCGATCACTCGTGTACCGGTTTACCTATCTCCTTGTCTACTTCTGCCGCGCGTTCGACCGCCTCATAAATCTTGGCGTACCCGGTGCAGCGACACAGATTGCCGGCGAGCGCGTGCTTGATCTCGTCGCGCGACGGGTGCGGATTGTGATCGAGCAGCGCTTTCGACGCGAGCAAAACGCCCGGCGTGCAATAGCCGCACTGCGCCGCGCCGAGTTCAGCGAACGCGGTTTGCAGCGGATGTGGCGTCGCGCCGTCCGCAAGGCCTTCGACGGTCGTGATCTCGCGTCCTTGTAATTCGATTGGCAATGCGAGGCAGGACAGTACCGGCTCGCCGTCGACGAGCACCGTGCACGTGCCGCACTCGCCGAGTTCGCAGCCGTGTTTGGTGCCGGTCAAGTTCAAATCCTCGCGTAAAACTTCGAGCAACGTTTTGTGGACGGGAACATGGACTTCGTGATGTTGACCGTTGACGCGCAAATGAACAATTTGTTTCATCAATACCCCTGACGAAAGACGAAGGACGAAAGACGGGCGGATTCCGTCCTTCGTCGTCCGTCCTCCGTCATCCTATTCCATTCCACGTCGGATATTCCGCCGCGCCGAGCTGCCGCGAAATCTCCGCGGCGGTCTCGCGCGTTTGCTTGGCGATCTGGAGTAATTTCGTGTTAGGCAAGCGCGTGCCAAAGCCAACCACCGACAGCGCGGCGACGACGCATCCTTGCGCATCATTCACCGGCGCGGCTACCGCGCGCACGCCGGCGAGGTACTCTTCGTCGTCGAGCGCGTAGCCCTGCGCGCGCACCTGCTCCAGTTCCGCGCGATACGCCGTGATCTTGGTGATCGATTTCGCGGTATACGTGCGCAGCGGTTTTTCGCGGATGAGTTTGTTCGCGTCGGCTTCCGGCAGCGCGGCGAGGAAAATCTTGCCGAACACGCCGGCAGAATAGTACAGCCGGCGTCCGAGTGGGGCGGTGATCTTGACTTCGTGGGGCGCTTCCTCGCGGTCGATAATCGCGACATGACCATCGTGGTACGTGCCGAGGATGACTGTTTCTTCCACCGCGTGCGCGAGCGCGACGAGACGCGGATGCGCGACCGCGCGCAAATCCATGCGCTCGCCGACGCGGTGTCCCAGTTCGGCGAGCGCATAGCCCAGCCGATATGTCTTGGTCGCGTCGTCGCGTTCGAGGAAGTGATGGCGGCAGAGCGTATTCAGGATGTCGTGCGTGGTGCTCTTATTGAATCCGAGTTGGCGGCTCAGTTCCGAGACGCCCAGCGCGGTCTCAGTGGACGCGATGATTTGGAGGATTTGCGCGGCGCGATCCACCGCGGGGACAAGCGCAGCATTACCATTTTTGGCGGGAGACATAGAGAACCTCGTCGTTCTGTATTCCGAACGTCGTTCGCTAGGGTTATTCTACTCCATCCCCGCCGTCTTGTCAATTACTTACCGCGCTTACCCAGATACGCACTCTGCACCGCGGCATTCCGCATCAACTCGTCGGCGGTGCCTGCGAGCGCGATCTGCCCGTTCTCCAGCACATAGCCGCGAGCGGCGATGCTCAACGCGGCGCGCGCGTTCTGCTCCACCAAGAGAATCGTCGTCCCGCGCGTGCGCAGTTCCGCGATGATCCGCAAAATCTCGCGCACGATGAGCGGCGCGAGTCCAACCGATGGCTCGTCGAGCATCAGCAGCGCCGGCTTGCTCATCAAGCCGCGCGCGAGAGCGAGCATTTGCTGTTCGCCGCCGGAAAGCGTGCCACCAGGTTGCGCCGCGCGCTTTTCAAGGATCGGAAACAATTCAAACAGCTGGGCGATGTCGGCATCCAGCGATTTGCCGTCGCGCCGGAAGCGATGGTACGCGCCGAGCAGCAGATTGTCGCGCACGCTCATCGTCGAGAAAATCTGGCGGCGCTCCGGCACTAGACCGACGCCGAGCCGCACAATCGATTCAGGCGAATGTCCGGCGAGATCGCGACCATCGAAGAGGATTTGACCGTGTCG
>JBBIJS010000288.1:0-3787 GCA_037445855.1 Chloroflexota bacterium
GGCATCTCATTCTGGCAATCATCGATCACCACCGAAATGATGCGCGGACGACCGTGGCGTCCCGGTTCGTTGCAAAGCGCAACCGCCGCGTTGATCTCTTCGGTGCACCAACGCGACGCCAACGAGGCGTGCGAAAGAATGGGCAGGTAAACGTCGCACTCCTCCAAGCCGTGGCTAATGCGATCCGTAAAATTATCGCCTGGATTGACCGAAGCGACGTCGAAAAAACCTTCCAAGCTGTTCGCGCGCAGGTCGTTCGCCATCCGCTGCGCAAAATCAATATTCTTGAAGGAATGGGTGATAAAGAATTTTGGTTTGCGCTCAGCCATATCGCACCTCACGCAAGGAGAATTGACCCAATTATACCGTAGAATGGCGTCGGAATCAACGGCACATTTCTGGTGATTACCCGCAAGTGTCATTGCGAGCGGAGCGAAGCAATCTCACAACCGCGAATTGGACGCTCCGCGGCTTCGTCGCAAAAACCGCTCCTCGCAATGACAGTTTGGAGTTTTGGCAATCACCAACACATTTCTGTACAAAACAAAACGGGCTTGAATTCCAAGCCCGTTTCAATTTAGCCATCCGACGATGCCTACTGCCCGGTCGGCGTGGGAACGGGTGCTTGTAATTGTGCCTGCACGTTCGCGATCGCTTGACTAACGTCAGTCGGCACATCCGCGTCCGCGTAGAACCGATCGATCTTGGCGGCTACGCGTGCCTGCGTTAGCCAGTCATTGAACGCGTTGGTTTGCGCTTGCTGCAACGTGGCAGAATCGAGCGGGCGATTCTGCTCGTGCCCGAGCACCTGAATGATGTGGACCCCGAAAGTCGAGGTGACCGGCTGGCTGATCTGATTGACTGCCAGCGAGAACGCGGCGTCCTCAAATGCCTTGTCCATCACCCCGCGCGGGAACCAGCCCAGGTCGCCGCCCGTTGCCTTGGAAGCGGTGTCGGTGGAAAACTGCTGCGCGAGCTGGCCAAAGTCCGCCCCTTTGCTCAATTGATCTTCGATCGGAAGCGTTTCCGTGTATGTCGCCACCAGGATGTGCCGCGCATGCACTTGCTCCGCGCTCGTCGGCACCGTCGCGCTGATCGCTTTCTGGAGTTTGCTGCGCAGGAGGCCGGTTTCGATGATCTTTCGGAAATCCGCTTCGCTGACGTGGACATTGCTGTTCAGCGAATCAAGAAATTTCTTCTTTTGATCCTGAAAGCCCTGGAAGGTCAGCGGCGTCGAAGTTGGCGCGGGCGTATCTGTGGGACCCGCGGTGGGCGTAACGGTCGGCGTGGTGGGCGTGAGCGTGCCGGTCGGCGTGGGCGAGGGCGGGCGCGTGGGCGTAACGGTCGGCGTCAGCGTCGCGGTCGCCGTATTCGTTGGGGTGGGAGAAGGCCCGGCGGTGGGCGTCGGCGTCGCGCGCGCATAGCCGAACTGAACTTCAATTTCTTGATCGATCTCATCCTGGCTCACGGTGATGCCGCGCTTGGCGGCTTCCTCGCGGATGAGCTCGTTATCGATCAGCGTCTCCAACTCGTTGCGCGGGAGTGAGACAAATTGAGTTGCCGCGGTGCTCATTTGTTGTTGGAAATAGCTCTTGAGAAAACTCGTGCTCGGATCGTTGCCGATCTGAGTCAGATTCGACTGTGCGGTCTGGAGCTGGCTGGTCAGCGAGCCGGCTTGGTAGCGGATATTCGTCTGATAATCGCGGACGGAAATGGGCACGCCATTCACCACGGCGATCGGGTTATTGAGCTTGCCGATATTCTCTTGATAATACCCCGCGCCCAAAACCAGCAGAATGACCAGCGCGACGCCGCCCAGAATCAGATACAAGATGCGCTCCTGCTGCTCTTCGCGCTTGCGCCGCACCTCTTGTTTGCGCGTTTCCTGGGGCGCTCGCTTTCCTTCTTTAGGCATCGTCGTTACTCGCCGCGCGTGGATTCGGTGCTGAACGGCAGCAGCGCGACGTGACGCGCGCGCTTGATCGCCAGCGCCAGGCGGCGTTGGTGCTTGGCGCAGGTGCCGATCTTGCGGCGCGCTTTGATCTTGCCCTTATCGGTCAGGTAGCGGCGCAATTGATCGCCGGTTTTGTAATCGATGTATTTCACTTTCTGCGCGCAGAAAGGACAGAACCTGGGCGGGCGCGGTCCGCTGAAGCGGCCGCGGCGCTGTCCATTCCGCTCCGGCCGCTCGGGGCGCGGTCCGCGCGGTCCTTCCGATTGAGTCGGTCGCGGCGACGGCGCGGCGGGTGCTGCCGGTGGGGTCGAGCTTTTTGTTTCTTCCATTTGATCAGTGCTCCTAATGCGATTCGGGTGTAGGTGAATCGGTCGATGCGGGTTCGCCCGGCGTGTCTTCCGCCTTCGCGCCCCGTTTGTCCAATATGATCACTTCGTTCGCGACGATCTCTGTGCGAAAATGCTTCTGCCCATCCTCGGATTCCCAACTGCGCGTCTCTAGCCGTCCTTCCACGTAGACCGGTGAGCCCTGTTTCAAGTACTGACTGCAAATTTCGGCGAGACGTTCCCACGCGACGACGTTAAACCATTCCGTCTTTTCGGCGCGTTCGCCTTCGGGCTTGAGCCACGTCCGCGTCACCGCCACGGAGAACGCGGTCACGGGCTTGCCATTCGGCGTATAGCGCATCTCCGGGTCGCGCCCTAGGTATCCGATGAGCTGTACTTTGTTTAGCCCTCTCATTTTGCTTTCTCCCGATAGCAATGCTCTGGCGCAGCGCGTCGCGCGGAGACGCGCTGAACGAAAGCAAACGCCGCGGCGAGCTACGCGGCCTCGACCCGGACGACGAGATAGCGCAAAATCTCCTCGGTGAGTTGGAGCGAGCGTTCCAGGTCTCGGACGGCGGTGGGAGGCAGATTGAATTGGAGAACGGAGTAAAAGCCCTCAGTGAGTTTGAGAATCGGATAAGCCAAGCGGCGCTTACCCCAATCATCGCGGCGGGTCATTGCGCCACCGCCGGCGGCGATCAACTTTTCGACCTTCTCGTTCACTGCGGCGAGGGATTGCTCGTCGACCGTTGGGCGGACGACGTACATCAATTCGTACGACAAGAGCGGCTCCTTTCCACGGGTTTGCTCCGCGACGTGCGCGGAACAGAAAGGTGGGGTGTTATTTGATTTTCACACGCAACGGTGGCGATTATAGCATCGAACGTTGAATCCGGCAAATCGAATCAAGTACTTGTCGTCAGCGGAATCGTATGCTATAATTGGCTCAGTTCAATTGCAAATCGAGGAGGAACCATGGCGGCAACCGTGAACAGCAAGGAGTACAAGCACGTCGACCTGGTCGAAGTAAGCGGTCGGATCGATTCGAGCACCGCGCCTTTGCTGGAGCAGGCGCTCAAGAAGATCATGAAGGATGGTCGCTACCGGATCGTCGTCGACCTGACCGAAACGGAGTTCATGAGCAGCGCGGGCTTGCGCGCGCTGATCGCGACGCTGAAAGAAGTCCGCCGCTTCAACCGCGGCGACGTGCGAATCGCGAGCATGCCGCCCAAGATCGCCAAGGCGTTTGAGCTCGCCGGCTTTCTGGAATTGTTCAAGGTGTACGCTAACACCGTCGATGCGGTCGGCAGTTTTTAGGAATAGCAGATTCCAGCAGCGTCTGAATAAATTTGCCTCGGTCTAAATTCGACCGAGGCGTTTTGTTTCATCTGCGGTTGGGAGCGACGCGAGGATGCATCACCCGCGAATCATGCGACTCTCCGCCCATTCTCTCTTTCGCGTTGATTCGTGAGGATTCGCGGGGAAGGTCTAGAACCGGTGCCACGCA
>JBBIJS010000289.1:0-3785 GCA_037445855.1 Chloroflexota bacterium
GCGCGTCGCGCACCGTTTCTACTCGATCCACTTTGCCGCGAACGCCGGTAGCTCTTTGAGCGGTCCCTGATATTTCGATACGGGCGGCAGCGATTCGATGAAGATGCGTCCATAGTTCTTCGATAGCACGCGGCGATCCAGGACAACGACGATGCCGCGATCATTCTTGCTGCGGATCAGCCGACCAAACCCTTGCCGAAAACGCAGCACTGCCTCCGGCACCGCGTACTGCGCGAACGAATCGTCGAAGGTCTCGCTGCGCGCGGCGAACACCGGATCGCTCGGTACCGCGAATGGCAGGCGCGCGATGACAAGACACGACAGCGCGTCGCCCGCCACGTCGATGCCCTCCCAGAACGAGCGCGTGCCGAGCAGCACCGTGCGCTCTTGCGTCTTGAACGTTTCGAGCACCTGGCGGCGCGAGCCGTCGAGGTTTTGCGCGAGCACCATCACGTCGGCTTCTTCGAGCGGGCGGGAGATCGAACGATACGTCGTCTGCAGTTGCGAATGCGACGTGAACAATGCCAGCGCGCGCCCTTGCGTTGCGCGGAAAAGCTCGACCAGCGCCGCTTCAAGCGCTTTTTGATAACCCGGCTGCCCCGGCTCCGGGATGTCGGTGGGCACGTAGACCATCGCGGCGGCCGCGTAATCGAACGGCGAGCCGACCGCGAGCTCGTCAGCCCAATCGCCGATGCCGAGCCGCGACTTGATGTGATTGAAATTTTTGTCGACGCAGAGCGTCGCGGAGGTGAGGATCGTCGCGTCCTTGCCGGCGAACAATTGCTTTTGCAGCAGCGCGCCGACGAAGAGCGGCGCGGCGTGCAGCGAGAGGTCGCCGTTGTTCTTCCTGATGTTTGCCCAATAGATGCCATTGGCGTTCGGCTTGGCGACGAGCGCTTCCATTTGCGTGCGCGTTTCGCTCACGCGGCGCATGGCGAACGTAAGTTCCTGCTCCAACTCCGGCTGACTGGGCACTTTGTAATCGTCCAGCTCGCTCCACGCGTGGAAAATCCTTTCCATTCCGTCGCGCGCTTTGACGAGCATCGCGCCGAACTCTTCCCACGCGATTTCGATGCGGCTCCAGTCCGGCTGGGCGCGCCGCGCCGGCGTCAGGCGAATTTGGCGATCGTAGCTGCTGTCGGATTCGCCGGGCGCTTGCTCCTGCCGTTCGAGAAAACCATCGAGCGCGTTGAAGAAATCGTACGCGCCGCGCAGCGCGCGATCGATATCCAGCGCGACATCGTCGAAAATATTCTGCGTCTCGCGCTTGATCTGCGCCGGCACATCCGAGTTCCGCAAACTGCCGGCGAGATTGCCGATCAGCCCGCCGCGCTCGTTCGCCAAGCCGCGCAGCATTGTCTCTAACGTCGCGCGCGACGCTTCGAACGACAGGGCTTCGGTCGCGCGCGCTTCGAGATGATGCGCCTCGTCGACGACGAGGTACTTGTATTCCGGCAGAACGTGGTTCTCCGTCGCCACGTCGCTCAGCAGCAGCGCGTGGTTGACGATGATGACGTGCGCGCTCTCCGCCTTGTCGCGCGCGCGGTAGAAGAAGCATTTGTTTTCCTGCCGCAGCGCGCAGTGCTCGACCGAACAGTGATCCTGATCGCTGGAGAGCCGCGACCAGACCTGGTTCTCCGCGCCCATCAGCGTCAGTTCCGCGCTGTCGCCGGTCGTCGTGGAGGGCAGCCACGCCAGCACTTTCGCGAGAACGCGCACTTCCTCCGCGGTCAGCTTGTCGCTCTTCCGCAGCGTGTCGAGCCGACGGCGGCAAACGTAATTCGAGCGTCCCTTCAACAGCGCGGCTCTAAACTCAAACGGCAGCAGGTGGCGCAGGTCGGGAATATCCTTGAGATAAAGCTGATCCTGCAAGTTGATCGTGTTGGTCGAGATGACCACGCGCTGGTTGTTCTGCGCCGCCCAAAACAGCGCGGGCACGAGGTAGGCGACCGACTTGCCGGTGCCGGTGCCGGCTTCGACCAGCAGCGTCGCGCCGTCGTTGAACGCGTCCGCGATCGCGCGCAGCATTTCGACTTGCTGCGGGCGGTACTCGTAGCCGGGAAAGTGCTGCGCGAACGCGCCATCGGGTCCGAGCAAATGCGCGAGCGCGTCCGCATCGAGCGGGTCGTTCGTCGCTTTGGGTTTGAGCGGCTGCTCTTTCAGATCGCGCGAGAAGAGCAGACCGAGCGTCTCGTCCTGGGTCGCGCCTTTCGCGGCGAGCTGCGCGCCGATCGTGCCGGGCGCGAACGCGTTGCGCGCCTTGTCGCGCAGCCGGTCTTGGAACGCGTACTTGAGCGGCCAGTCCGCCTTGTCGCCGAGCTGCGCGATTTCCTGAATGATCTTCTGATCGAGATTGCCGGCGCGCTCGAGCAACGCGAGGAAGAGCGCATGCACCGCCCGCGCGTCTTCCACCGCGCGATGGCGCGTGGGGAATTCGATCTTGAGTTCGTCCATCAGCTTGCCAAGCGAAAAGCGCGACGCATACGGCATCAGGATACACGCCAGCTCGAACGTGTCGAGCGCGGGCGGCATCGCGGAATACCCGGCGCGTTGGAGGAATGCGCGGTCGAACTGGATATTGTGACCCACCATCGGATTCTCGCCGACAAAACGCATCAGCGCGGGCAGGAGGCTGTGCAACGCCGGCGCGCGCTCGACCTGGCTCTGCGAAATGCCGGTGAGGCGCTCGATCTTGTGCGGAATGGGGCGATTCGGGTTGACGAGCGACGACCAGGTATCGAGCACTTCGTCACCGCGGAATTTCACCGCGCCAATTTCGAGAATGGCATCGCGCTCGGATTGCAGACCGGTCGTCTCCAGATCGAGCGCAACGTAGGTACGGGGCATGTGGGACTTTCTAGACGCGAGAGTGAATTGTTTGGGTTATCGGTGCGAACAAATGGTCGGTTGCATTCTACCATGTTTTGGTTTAAATGCAAAGAAAAAGACCGCCGAGAGAAATCCCGGCGGTCTTGAAACAACTCTCAAGTACCTCAATCGCTACGTCCCAGCCATCCCCAGCCCAACGAGCACTGCCGCAATCGTGGCAGCGAGAACTACGACGAAGATGATATACAGGACAACGAGGATGGCAACTACCAACCATGCCTTACCCGGCGTTAGTCCGTGGCACGATTGCAACGCAAGCCCAGTGAGGAACAACTCGTAGATTCCCACGACGAGCGTGAGGATCGCGCCGACCACCGGAATCAAACCCAAGATCGCATTGACGACAAGGAGTGGAATAAAAAATGTTCCAAGCAGGTTCGCTTGATCCATGAACCCGCCCGAGCCGCCGAGAATCTTGGCAATCACCCAAACGAGGAGATTGAAGAGATAAAACCCGATCACGGCACCAATCACGCCGCCAATCATCCCCGTGACCATTTTGCCCACATCGCCGGTCGTTAGGGCTCCCAGGAGTCCCACGATTATTCCGGCGACTACAAGTCCCAGCAGCGTCATCGTCGTATTGACTTTGCCTTTTGCAGCATCGAATGACGCTTTGGATGGTTTCGTGAGAACCATCATCCACGTGCTCATCATTGCGCCCATGTCCATTTCGTTCCTCCTTTGGTTGGAATGAAAATAATTATCGTGCGAAACGCTCGGCGTGCAGACGATGGGATTAGCTTATGCCATCACCTCCTTGCCGTTCGATTAGGCGCACGGATTCGGGCGCGCTGCCAGTAGTATCATACGTTACAACCCGCCCGACTGTCAAGGGATACTCTCGGTGTTCGGAATTTGTCTATGGCTGCATGCCGCCGTCCATCCACCCCTTG
>JBBIJS010000290.1:0-3733 GCA_037445855.1 Chloroflexota bacterium
TCCAACTTGTTAGACAAAAAATCCGACTTGATATACAATCGCAACCAATTCACTGCTCACTGGAGCGAAGCGATGTCAGAGCTGACCGAACTATACGACCAGGTGCGAGTCTGCACCAAGTGCGACTTGTCGAAGGGGCGCACGCACGCGGTGCCGGGCGAGGGTCCGGAAGACGCGCGGGTGATGTTCATCGGCGAGGCGCCGGGATTCCACGAAGACCGCGAGGGACGCCCCTTCGTTGGCGCTGCCGGCAAGTACTTGGATGAGTTGCTCGCGCTGATCGAGATGAAACGCGAGCAGGTCTACATCTGCAACGTCATCAAGTGCCGCCCGCCGCAAAACCGCGACCCGCAGCCGGAAGAGATGGACGCATGCCGCCCGTACCTCGACCAACAAATTGAACTGATCAAACCCAAGGTCGTCATCACCATCAGCCGCTTTGCGATGGGGCGCTGGTTCCCCGGCAAAAAGATCGGCGAGATTCACGGCAACCCAAAAAAATTCGGCGACCTCGTCGTCCTGCCAATGTATCACCCCGCCGCGGCGCTGCACCAGCCCAGTTTGAAGCGCGTGCTGGAAGAGGATTTCAAGCGCGTGCCGCAGATTCTGAAGGAGATGGCGAATCTGCAAGAAGAGCCGGTGGAGCAGAAAACTCCGCCGCCGCAGCAATTGAGTATGTTTTAAAACATAAATTGAACCGCCAAGGCGCGAAGGACGCAAAGAATTTTCAACTGTTCTTCGCGCCCTTCGCGTCTTCGCGGTAAGGATTCTTTGGAAGTGTGCCTTGAAACCTAAATTACGCATCATTCCCCTCGGCGGCGCGGGCGAGATCGGCAAGAACATGACGGTCATCGAGTACGGGGACGCGATCCTCGTTGTCGATGCCGGGTTGATGTTCCCGGAAAGCGATATGCTCGGCGTGGACATCGTCATCCCGGACATTGCGTACCTGCTGGAACGCACAGAGCGCGTGCGCGCCATCGTCATCACGCACGGACACGAAGACCACATCGGCGGGCTGCCGTACGTGCTGCCGCGTTTGAACGCGCCGATCTACGCGACGCCGCTGACCATTGGCTTGATCGAAGTGAAACTGAAATCGCACAAGCTGCTGAAGGACGCGACCCTGCGCACGATCCAGACGCGCGACACGATTCAGCTCGATCCCTTCACGATCGAAACTTTTCACGTTAGCCACAGCGTGCCCGACGGCATTGGGCTGGCGATCACGACGCCGGCGGGCATTATCGTCCACACCGGCGATTTCAAATTCGATCCCAGTCCGGTCGATGGACAGCTGACGGACTTTGCGACGCTTGCCGCGGTCGGCGGACGCGGCGTGCTCGCGCTCTTGAGCGATAGCACGAACGCCGATTCGCCCGGGCACACGCCGTCGGAAATGACCATCACGGAGAGTTTCGCGCGCGTCTTTGCGCTCGCGGAAGGACGCGTCATCGTCGCGACGTTCGCGTCGAACATCTCGCGCATCCAGCAAGTGATCGACACCGCGACGCGGTTCAAGCGCAAAGTTGCCATCGTCGGGCGCTCGATGCAGGACAATGTCAAGATGGCGACGGAGTTGGGCTATCTGCGCGTCGCCGAAGGCGCGCTAGTGCGCATCGATCAAATCCACAAGTACGCGTTGAACGAAATCGTCATCGTCTGCACCGGCGGACAGGGTGAGCCGACGAGCGCGCTCGTGCGGATGGCGAACCACGACCACAAGCAGGTGACGCTGGTGACGGGCGACACGGTCATTCTTTCCGCCACCGCCATTCCGGGCAACGAAGAGCTGATCAACCGCACGCTGAACAATCTGTTCCGCGCCGGCGCGATCGTGTACTACGATAAGCTGATGGATGTCCACGTCTCCGGGCACGCCAGCCAGGAAGAAGAGAAATTGATGCTCAACCTGGTTCGCCCCAAATATTTTATTCCGATCCACGGCGAGTATCGGCATCTGGTGTTGCACTCGCGGCTCGCGCAATCCCTCGGCATTCCGGCGGAAAACGTTTTCATCATCGAGAACGGTGCGATCGTCGAATTCGACGAGCAAGGCAACGGCCGCCTCGCGCACGAGACCGCGCCGGCGAGCGACGTGCTGGTGGACGGCATCGGCGTGGGCGACGTGGGGACGACCGTGCTGCGCGAGCGGCATCACCTATCGGAAGATGGTTTTCTTGTCGCGCTCGTCACGCTGGACGCGCACACCGGCGAGATCGTCTTTGGTCCGGAGATCATCACGCACGGTTTCGTCTACGCCGAAGTTGCCGAGGACCTGATTGCCGGGGCAAAAGCGGAGATCGCGGACGCGCTGAAGAAGGGCGGGCGCGGTACGGCGTTGAGCGCGAAACTCAAAGACGTGCTAAGCCAATACCTGTATCAGAAAACGCATCGCCGCCCGATGGTCATTCCGGTTGTGACGGAAGTGTGATCCGAACGGCACGTGCTCTCGTGGATATACCAAATCACCCTTCGTACCGGCTCCTCGCTCTATGTGCGCGCGCAGAATGTGACGCCGCACTGCATCGCCAGATCGCGCAAGCCGCGGCGGAGGTGACGGATTGGGCTGCCGTCCCGGCGTTGGCGGAAGCGCACGGCATCGCGCCATTGGTTTACCGCCATTTGGTGGACGCCGGCGCGTCGCTATCGCTGCCCGTAAAGCGCGAACTGCAAGGGCTTGTCGTGCGCCATCGCCTGGCGAATCAGGTGCGCACGCGCGTTTTGATCGACATTCTGAGCAAGTACGAATCCGCCGGGATCCGGGTGATGGTGCTGAAAGGCGCGGCGCTCTCCCACCTGCTCTACCCGGAACCGGGCTTGCGCCCGATGCGCGACCTCGATCTGCTGGTCAGCCCTGCCGACTTGTTGCGCGCGCAGCGCTTGCTCGGCGAGATGGGATTCGATGCGCCGCTCGTGCCGGCAGGTTACAATCCCGACCACCGTCACCTGAGCGCAGCAACGTTGATTGTCGATGGCGTCACGGTTGGCGTCGAGGTACATCGTAATTTGTTCGAGCCGGGCGCGTCGCCGCGGTTGAAGAGCATAGATGAGCTGACGAGCGCGCCGCTCACGTTCGCGCTGGAACCGGACGGTACGACCGCAGAAACGCTGGGCTACGACGACACGATGTGGTATCTGTGCCAGCATCTCGTCGAGAGCACCAATGTTTTCAGTTCGGTCGGTCTCGTCTGGGTCGCCGATGTCGTCAGCTTTGCCGAACGCTTTGTCGCGCAGATCGACTGGGCACGCGTCACGCAGCAGTATCCGCTGGTTCCAAACACTTTATCGTTGCTCCATTTCTTGACGCCGCTGTCCGACGCGCTGATGGCGCGCGCCGGCATCAAACTGGGTCGCGCGCCGCGCGGAATGTGGGACGATTTTCGAAAATCGCCGCGCACGCCGCCGGAGGCAATGATCGGCGAAGGGTACGCGCGGACTTTGCGCGCTGCCTTTTTCCCATCCGAGTGGTGGCTGCATTTGTATTTCGGGATCGGCAGCGCGCGTCCCGTGACCTGGCGTCACCGGCGGCAGCATCTGGCTTATCTGGCGGCTCGGTTCATTCACGTAACGCGAAGAAACGTACGCGCGCGAAATCCAAACCAACCCCTGCGAGAGGTAGAATGACGATACCGAACAAGCCGCGCCGAATGCCGGACTATCGGCTGGAGAAAATGGACGACGAGCTGCTCCTCTTCCATCCGGCGCAGACCAAAATCTTGTACTGCAACGA
>JBBIJS010000291.1:0-3725 GCA_037445855.1 Chloroflexota bacterium
GACGACGTGGAACGCGCCGGTTTCGTTGCCCATATCGTTGAAATCGAGATTCCACAACGTGGCGACGCCGACCCAGCCCCAGGATTTCATCATTTGGTATGCCTTTACCAGCCAGGCGGCTTGCTGATCGAGCGAAATGAATTTTTCGTAATCGTAGCCGGGCTTGGGACTCGGATCGACGCCCCAGCCGAATTCGGTGGGCCAAACTTGCTTGTTGCCATCGCCGTTCGCCACCATGATCCGCCGGTATTCTTCCATCGTGCCGCGGAAATAGAATGAGCGGTGTCCTTGGTATTGCCCGGTCGGATTCGGCGTGCCCGCCGGCACGTCGGGTGGATTGCCAAAGCCGCTGGGGTGCGCGCCAATCGCGTCGGAGTACTGCTTCAAGCCATTCGCGTACAACTGCTGAAGGAACAGTGCGTCGTCGATAGCTGTGTCGCTCACCACGCCGGTCGGTGTAGGCGCGCCGGAGACGACGACGACGGCGGGACAGGCGTTCTTGATCGCGGGATAGGATCTTTTGAGCATGTCCATATATAGCGCGGCAGAGATCGGCTTGCCGTGCCATTCGGTCAACAGGTTGTGCTCGTTCCATACCTCGATCGCGCCCAAGCCCTTGCCGCAAAAGGTCGATGCGAGCGTGCCCATAAAGTCCGCGGCATCCTGCATGTTGTCCGGCGGACCGGAGCCGCCCGCGCCGCCGTCCGCGCGTGACCAACGCGGCGCACAGACGACACTGAACAGCACTTTGATCCCATGGGCGTTCGCGGCATCCACCAAGCGACCGATTTGACTTAGATCGTTCTGCCCGCGGCTGCCCGAAACATCACACCAGCGCACCTGAATCTTCGCCCACTTGAAGCCCATTTGATTGAGCTGACCCATCTCTGCGTTGTTATCCGTGTTCGTCCAGTTCAATTGCGCGCCATAACCGAACAGGTTTTGTCCGGCGAAGTTGCTTGCGGGCGCAGCGGGCGGTTTGGGCGTCGCGGCGGCAACGGGCGCAATGGGCTGAGGCGCCGGCGTCGGCGGTAAGACCAGGCGCGCGATTTGCACGGTGTCGGTTCCCATGCTCGCCGCGACCGTCTGCCCGTCATCGAACGAAAGCACGGCTTCGATATTCGCCGGACCATTCTGCGACGGCGCGGTCCAGGTAAAGCGCGGGTCGGTCGCCGGCGCTTTCCCGACGGTCTGCCCGTTCACGCGCCATGCGATCGTCAGCGTGCCTTTGAGCACCGGCGGCTGCGAATCGTGGTATTGTTTCAGAACATCCCAGGCGCGCGCTTCGACCGCATCGCTGCTGACGTCGCGCAGCGCCACGCCGCGGACGTTGTATTCCTGCGCGAGCGCGATCTTCTTCGCGAGACTGTTCGCGGTTTCCAGCCACACGGTATGCGGCTGACCTTTGTCGTCCTTATACGCGAAAGAACTTAAGCCGCTCGCCGCGTCGAACTTGATGCCGCCGGCTTCGCGCAGTTTCGGCAGATCGAGAAAGACCTTGGCGTCCGGCACAATCGTCGCCGGCGCATCGACCGGTCCCATCAGCTGTGCCGCGCTCGAAAAGCCGATCGGCGCGAACGAGGCGCCGAACTCGTCGCGTCCCATGATTGAAAAAGTGAGTTGGATCTTAAAGCGATCGACCCGCCCCACCGCCCACTGCAAGTATGCCCGCACCGGCGAGTTGTCGCCGGCGTACGCGTCGCGCGAGGTCGGCAGCGAGAGTTTGACGATGTCCGCCGCGTGGCCGATCGCGTCCCAATCGTACGCGCCAGTCGCCCAATCGTCCACGGCGCGCTCCACCGGCAGCGGCAGCGTCACGCTGAGCAATTTGCCTTTCGCGTGCAGCGCGTCCGCCAGCTCGCGCACGAACGCGGAAAAATCGTCCTTGTTGTCTTCGGTGACGCCCTGATAATCGATGTTCAAGCCCGGATACAATTTCTCGACCGCGAGGTCGACCAGCGCTTGCACGTGTTGTTTGCGGAGGTCCGGATCCGTCACCATCGCGTCGACGAGGTCGCCGCGCACCTGCGCGCCGTCGAGATCGTTGACGGTCGGCAGCACCTGATACGGACTGGACGCGCCGGCTTCCGGGAGCGGCGGCACACTGCCGGCGATCCCGCCGCCGTCCGCAATCGACAAGCCGACCGGGTTGACTTCGCCGATCAGCGCGCCGAGTTGCGCGGGCAGCGCGGTCTTGGCGGTCAGGTCGGCGCTCAGCGTAGGCGCTTGCGCCTGCGTTTGCGCGATGACGACGTACTGGGGAATGTTCGCGGTGAGGTACGCTTCGAGCCGCTGCTCGTCCGGGTAGGACTGAAACGCGAGCTTGCTCCACTTTTTCCCATCATAGCCGTACGCGTCGAGCGTGGTGAGGGGATCGGAATTATCTGGAATCGGAATGGAGAGGATCGCGAGCGAGGGTAACTGTCCTTGCAAAGCCGGTTCGTATGCCGGACTCTTCACTTCAAGCGTGGGAGGCAGGTCTTGCGCCGGCTTGATCTTGGCGAACTGATCGGGCTTGAGCGCACCCAGTTTGATCGAGACGTCATTCCTCACCGCGCCGGCGGGGATCGAAAAAAATGTTCCATCGTCCAACGCGACGCTGCCGCCGCTTTTGGAAGCGATGCCGGTGTACCCCGCGCTCAGGATGCGCTGCGGCAAGGACAGCGGCGGCAGGATGAGCACCAGGAGAATCATCGCCGGAATAATCAGAAGGTTGATAAGCCAACTGCCCGTGCGGCCTTCGAGTAAAGCATCGAGGGCACGTAACAATGGACTGGTTGGTCGTTTGTTCAATTCACTTGACCTCGGTTCTTGCTGTTAAAACGTAGAGCGGAAACGCTGGTGATTCTAGCATACCAAAGGCAAAATCGCAAATTCAGAAACCGTTGACGGGTGCGTGGCTTGGGTATATAATCCGAACGCGCTGGATCGCGGCGTGAAATTGTTTCTGCTGATCTAGTCGGACGCGGATCAACGCGGAAAATGTTTTTGATCCGCGTCCAATTTGACGGGGGCTGACTTGACTACTCGCTTTGTCCTGATTCGTCACGGACAGACGGAATGGAATCGCGGCGCGGAACGGTTCCGCGGGCACGCGGACTTGCCGCTGAACGAGACCGGCTTGGCGCAGGCGCAGAAGATCGCGGCGCGGCTTGCCGGCGAAAAGATCGCGGCGGTGTACTCCAGTCCCTTGCAGCGCGCGCGGCAGACCGCGCAACCGCTCGCCGATGCGCTGCATTTGGAAATTCAAAAACAGGACGGCTTGCTGGACATCGACTTTGGCGCGCTCGAAGGGATGACCGTCGACGAGGCGCGGCAGGCGTTTCCCGAAGTGATCGAGAAATGGATCGCCGCGCCGGGGCACGTCAGGTTTCCGAAAGGCGATTCGTTCAAGACGCTGCGGACGCGCATCGAAGCGATGCTGGACGCGCTTGCCGCGAAACACGCCGGCGAGACGGTCGCGCTCGTCTCGCACAAGGTTGTTTGCGGCGCGCTGCTCTGCAGCGTCCTGGGACTGGACGGCGACGCGCTCTGGCGCATCCAGCAGGACAACGCGTGCATCAATTCTTTCGAAAAGCGCGATACCGGCTGGCTTGTCACGCTTTTGAACGAAACAAGTCATTTATGATTTTCGATCTATGATTTCTCGCTCGCTCAATATGTCATTCTGAGCGCAGCGAAGAATCTCAGTGCCAGTCGACGAGACCCTGAGCGGAGCGAAGGGT
>JBBIJS010000292.1:0-2349 GCA_037445855.1 Chloroflexota bacterium
ATCGCGCGCCCGACCTCGTTCCATTTTGGGTCCGGCACTCCGATGACGCACGCTTCGCGGACCGCCGGGTGTTGCAACAACACGGCTTCCACTTCCGCCGGGTAGACGTTCAGTCCGCCGCTTTTGTACATCTCTTTGGACCGACCAACGACGTACGTCAAGCCGTGCTCGTCCTGCAACGCGAGGTCGCCGGTGTGAAACCAGCCATCGGTGAACACTTCCTCGGTCGCCTCGGGGCGATTCCAGTAACCAGAAAAAACGTTGCCGCCGCGCAGCCAAATCTCGCCGACCTCGCCGCGCGCGACCTGCTTGCCTTCCGGACTCACCAGCCGCGCTTCGTTGAAGAATGCCGGCTTGCCGATGAACCCCAGCTGCTGCGTGCCGCGCTCGAAATCTGCTGGCTCCATCATGAACGCGGTGGGCGACGTTTCGGTCAGACCATAGCCGCCGCCGAAGACCAGCCCGCGCTCGCGAAACGCGCGCACGACTTCTAGCGGGCAGCGATCGCCGCCGTTGTAAAAAATACGAACGCTCGACAGGTCGGCGGTCTTGAAACGCGGCGACGCGATCAGCATTTGCCAGATCGCCGGCACGCCCATCACGACGGTCGGCTTTTCGCTCTCGATGAGTTGCAGCGTCTCCTCCGGCTCGAACTTGCGCGGCATCACCACGCGCCCGCCCAGGAGCAGCGCGGGCAGTGTGAACAATCCCACGCCGCCCACGTGGACGAGTGGGAGAATTGTGAGTACGCTGTCGTTCGCCGTTAGCGAGAGCGGAAGAATGTCGTTCATAGCGTTCCAGAACTGGTTCGCGTGCGTCAGCACCGCGCCCTTCGGTTTGCCGGTCGTGCCGGAGGTGTAAACGATCAACAGCGGGCGATCCCAGGGAATCGGCGCGGCAGGTTCACCGGCGGGCTGGTCGGCAATCCAATCCACATACGTCCCGCATCCCGTCGGCGGTGTGCCTTCGAGAACGAAAAACCTTTCGACCTGGGTCTGCTCGCGCAGCGCCGGGATGACGCTGGCTTGTTCCGAGCCGACAAAAACGACGCGCGCGCCGCTGTCTTGAATCTGGTAGGCGAGTTCCGTCGCGGTGAGTCGATAGTTGAGAGACACGACGATCATTCCCATTTTCCCTGCGCCGAAGAACAGCGTGAGGAACTGGGGATAATTCATGCACAAGATCCCAAAACGGTCGCCTTCTTTCAAGCCCAGCGACTTGAGCGCGTGCGCCGCGCGATTTGCCTCGCGGTTCAGCTCGCCGTAGGTGTACGTTTTCTCCGGCGTGACGAGCGCGATTCGATCCGGATGGAGTTCGGCGTGTTTGGTGAGCCAGTAACCGATGCCGTACATTTTGATTCCCTCTGGAACTTATTTCGTCAGGCGCAAGTGTTCGACTAGCAACGCGGTAAATTCGTCCGGCTTTTCGATGTACGGCGAGTGCCCGGTGTCGGCAATCACTTTTTCCCAGTACTTGCCGCCGCCTGCCGCATACTTCTCGAGCACCGCGCGCGTTTGCGAAACCATCGGCTGCGGCGGACACACCGCGTCGCCGGGCCAGCCGGGCACAAAACCGAGTTTGCCCAGCGTGCCGAGATCGAAGAACGAATTGTCGGACACGATCTGATCGTCCGAGCCGCGCACCCACAGGATCGGCGGCTTGGGACTCGCCGCGATGAATTTCTTCACGCTGTCGCCAATGTACTTGGGTGACGATGCGTTGATCGGTCCCCATTTGCCTGGCGCGACATTGGGCCAATTCGGCGAGGGAACGGAATCGCCCGGATATTTGTCCGGTCCGATTTTTTCGCTGAGCAGCGACGAGAGCAAATCTTCTTCGCGCGCCGGCTTGAACGGCGGCTTCCAGTAGAAACTGTTCATCACGACGCGCGGCGACGCTTGCGGATTGTCGCTGCTGCGATCGCGCGCTGCGATCAATTTCGGAAAATCGGGGTTGACCACGCCGCCGCCCGAACCGGCGAAATCGTCCGCGCACGGTGTGCCGTCCACATCCTTCGTCCCGCCGAAACCATACGGCGAGCCGGGATCGACCAGCGTGACCGACGCGATGCTTGCGCCAGCCAGCGGCGCGAGTGTGAACAGCAGCATACCGCCGAGCGAATGACCGACGAGGTGATACCGTTTCAAGCCGAGCGCCTGCGCCAGCGCGAGCAGGTCGTCTGCCCAATCGTGCAAACCGCGCGTTGCGTCGATCAGTTTGTCCTCGGTGTCGCCAAAGCCGCGCAAGTCCGGCGCGATGCCGCGGTATTGTGGCGGCAGTTTGAGCATAACCTCTTCCCAGAACGTCGCCGATGACGCGTTACCGTGAATGAAAATCACCGGCGTCGCG
>JBBIJS010000292.1:2449-3722 GCA_037445855.1 Chloroflexota bacterium
CCGACGACCGCGCACATGTGCACCGCCGGATGCTGGTACAAAACCTTTTCGATCTCGACCGGGTACACGTTCTCGCCGCCGCTGAGGAACATGTCCTTCTTGCGGTCGACGATGAAAAAGTACCACTCGTCGTCGTACTTTGCCAGATCGCCGGTGTGGAACCAGCCATCTGCGTCCACTGCCGCCGCGCTCGCCTCCGCGTTGTTGAAATAGCCGGAGCAGTACGAGGGACCTTTCAGCACGAGTTCGCCGATTTCGTTCGGACCGAGCGGATGGTTGTCGTCGTCCACCACGCGCGCGTCGACAAAGAAATTCGGGCGACCGATCGAGCCGGCTTTGCGAATCGCGTCTTCTGGCGCGAGCGCGAAGATGCCGGGACCAAACTCGGTCATGCCGAATCCCTGTTTGAAGCGAATGCCTTTTTCCTTGGTGTACTTTTCGACCAGCGGCACCGGTAGCGGCGCGCCGCCGCTCGTGCAAAAGCGCAGCGACGACAAATCGGCGCGCTGCCAGTTCTCGGCTTGCGTCAGCATCTGGTACTGCGCCGGCACGCCGCCGAAAATCGTCACCTTTTCGCGTTCGATCAAACTCAGCACCAGCGCGGGATCGAACTGGCGAATCAGAATCGTCGTGCCGCCGAAGATCACTTGCGGCAGCGTGTAGACGAACAAGCCGCCGGTGTGGAACATCGGAAAGACGTTGAGGTAAATGTCATTGTGCGTTACGTCGTGGATCACGGTGTTGAGCGTGTTCCACGCGATCATGCGGTGCGATACCTGCGCGGCTTTGGGCAAGCCAGTTGTGCCGCCGGTGAAGATCAGCGCGGCGATGTCTTCGGCTTCCAGCGTCTCGCACGTGACCGGCGTCGCCGCGCCGGATTGCAGCGCGGTTTCAAAGTACGTGCTGCCGTCGATGCCATCTCCTTCGATGTGCAAGTAATTGCGAATTGCGAGGGGCGAATTGCGAAGAGCCGTCTGCAATTCCGCAATGCTGTCTTTGAAATCATCGGAGAAAATCAAAACCTTCGGCGTCGTATTCTCGACGATGCCTTGCGCCTCGCGCCAGTGCAACCGCCAGTTCAGCGCGGTGTGAATCGCGCCGAGTTTCGCGCACGCGAAAAAGCAATCCAGATGCTCGACGCCGTCGCGCGCCAAGATCGCCACGCGGTCGCCTTTGCCGACGCCAATGCCGCGCAGATAGTTGGCGAACTTGTTCGCGCGCTCGTTCATCTGGCGGTACGTCAATCGCCACTCCGGATTCTTGCCCGCGTCGA
>JBBIJS010000293.1:0-3714 GCA_037445855.1 Chloroflexota bacterium
GCCGCGCAGAGGGCGCGGAGTTTTATCTAGTTTTTCTCTGCGTGCTCGGCGTCTCTGCGGTGAGTTGAATTGGTAGGCGTGCTACAGTCCCGAGGAACGCGCGTTTAATGAATCACGCGACAGACCAACCGGTCGCGTGTCTTTTTGAGTCTGGAATAGCAAAGGAATCAGCCGCGATGAGAAACGTTTGCCGGAATCGCTTGAGCCGCGGGGAACGTTCCCGGCGTTCCGGTCATGTTTGCGCGTTGGCGCGCGCGATGATATAATGTAAGTGGAGGGTGGGTATGAACTGGCGCAGCTGGAGCATCATCATTGTTTTAGTCCTCGCGAACTATCTGGTCTTCAGCGCGTTGGCGGTGTTTGCCTTTCCTCCGAGTAAAATCGTGCCGCCCACCCGCGCGGCGCAGCCCACCTTCACGTTAGGCGCGGCGCCGCTCCAGCGCGTCAGTCCCCTTTCGTACGATTTCCTCACCCCCAGCCCCACCGTGACGGCGACCAGCACCGTGACTCCAACGCGCCGACCCTAGTCCCTAGTGCGTTTGCCGGCTGAAGAGGACCGCCCCAATCGCAAACAGAACGAATCCCGCCGCGATCGACGTTGAGCCGCCGGCGACCGCGAGCGCGTGCGCGTCCAATGATTCCGCTGCCGGCGCGGGCGTCGCGCGCAGAAACGCGCGCGCCGTCGGCGAGGGCGTGGCGGGAACGCGCGTCGCCGTTGCCGTTGGCGCTGCGGGCGCGCTGACGCGCGGCGTCGTGGTCGGCGAGCGCGTGGGTGTTGCGCGCGGCGTGACGGTTGGCGCAGGCGCAACGATAAGGTCGCTCGTAAAACGCGGCATGATCGCGCTTTTGTTATGCGCCCGGCTCACTACGCCGATCACGCGCACGCCTTGTCCCACCGCAAGACGCGGCAGGCGAATCCCCGTGGTCGTATCGATATACACCAGCGCGTCCCCGCTCCCATCGTTCAGGACGAATTCGCCGCGGTCGACGCTCTTCACCGTGCCGCTCACTTCCGCCAACCACCCTTCCACCGGTTTGTCGATCGTTCCCGTCGCGTACCGTTTCGGCGCTAGGGTTGGGCACACGCCGACCGGCTTGATCGTTCCGTCGTCTTCGACATTGACCTCGCGTTCGCCATAACTGGTGTACGTTCGCCCGCGCAGCGCCACCCGATCGCCATTTCGCAGCGCCGGGAAATCACCCACGCGCGAGGAAAGATACACCTTGATGCCGCCCATCTGATCCTGAATGAAGATGAAGCGGTCGCTAAAAACGCCCGGCGCGACCGTCACACATGCTTCAAGATCAACCCACGTGCCGATGATTTTTGTCCGCGCGGTTTCGATGGAGACATTCCCCACGTCCCAGCGTTTTTCGTGCGGCGCTTGCGTGGGCGCAGGCGGCATTGGAAGTTGCGTGTCATCCGTCCAGATCGGCGCGCTGTACGCCAGATCGCCGTCGGCTTGCGTCGCGCGAACGAAATAGTTGTGCGACGAACTGCCGGCAACTTGCAGCGTCCACGTGATCGTTGACGATGAAAACGCTTGCGCGCGAACGATCGCGCCGTTATCGAACAGATCGAGTTGCAGCGGTTCGGCGTCCGGGTCGCTGACAGTGACGGTGATGTTCAGCGTTGGCTGCGCGCGGATCGTGGAGCCCATCCACGCGCCATTCGCCTGCAGCGCCAGCGCGAGGTTGGCGTCTTCGGTCGCGAAGGTGCGCCGCGCGCGGAACGCCTCGACCAAATCAGCCGCGGTGAGCGCGGGCGCGAGGACGCCGACGCGGTGCGCGGAATCGCTGCCCCAGTTCAAGGCGTGATTGTCGGAATCGTTCGTCGGCGCGACGCGCCAGCCGTGGTTCAACGCGAGGATATACTGCGCCTCGAAGCGCCCGTAGACCGCGCCTGCGTTGTTGCCGAGCTCTTGCAGCGCGACCAACCCGCCGGCGGAAGAGTCGAACGCCAGGTTGTTGAAATCGCCGCCGCGATCCCACACCGGATGATTGAATTGCGCGAGCGCGTTTGGCTGCGCGGTCAGCCACGCGTAGAATTTCGGCAGCGAATTGTAATTCGGATCGGTGTGCGAAACCCAGGTGCTCGTGTTGAACGCGTTGACGTGCCCATCCGGGCTGGTGAACTCGAACGCGCGCAGCGCGATGAACGCGCGGTCGGTGGTTGCCGCGCTCGCCGCGCTGCCGATTTCGTTCCATTCCTCCGGCGTGAGCCAGCCGTCGTGATCGGTCAGCGCGAAGAAATGCAAACCTGCCGCGCGCGCGGCGGCATACGCCATCCGCGGCGGACCGCTGCCGTCTGACGCGGTCGAGTGCGCGTGCAGGTCGCCCCAATACGCGAACATGCCGCCCGGCATGGGTGCGCCGGGAACTGGCGCGTGCGGCGCGGGCGGAGACACCAGCGTGCCGGGCGCTGGCGCGGCGCGCAGAAAATCGAACGTCATATTGTTCGAGTCCTGCGCGCCGTACCGCTGGAGCGATAACGGCTCGTTCGCGTCCGCCTCGCCGGCGAGACCGACCGCGGCAAAGTTGCCGCTGCCCCACGCGACGGAATCGACCAACTCATCGCTCGGACCGAGCAGCAGCACTTCATCGCCGGAATTCGAGAGCGCGAGCGAGCCGCTTGCCCACGCGGTGGACTTGGCGAGGTTCGGCACGCTGACGGTGTCGGTGAGACCACTGCCGCTCGTGACGAGTTCGAACGCGGGGTCGGCGCCAAAGCGCGCGTGGAATTGCGCGGCGTTTTTCGCGATGACAAGCACGGCGTTTGACGCGAGCGTTGCGCCGGCGGGAAACGAGTACATTCCCTCGCCCGCGCCTTTCGTTTCTTCATCGCCGATCTTGTAGCCGGTCAGGTCGACCGTGTATGTCAACGGATTCGTGATCTCGATAAACTCGTCGCCTTCGTCGGTCTGCGTTCCGTCGAAGAGGACTTCGGTGATGAGGAGTTTTTCGGCGGGAGGAGGGGTACAGGATTTCGCAGGAGAAGCAGAGTTACGCGGATTGGGCGGATTGCCGGCGCCGGAGATAAAATCGGCAGAATTGTCATCCGTTTCCGTACAGCCATCGTTTTTGCGGAGGTCTGCAGTGGTGTTGCTGGGCGCTTGCGCGGCGGCGGTCTCGAAGCAATTGATGTGACTGCCTGGCGTGCCGTAGCCGATGAAATCAACAATCGTGGTTGTCGTGCTGAGGGGACACGTTCCACTGAGGAGGGTCGTCGTCATCACCAACGCGACCTTGCCGGCAGATGTGTTCATTTCGAACGTACCAGTCAAATCCGCTGTCGGCAGAATCGCGCCGATAGCGCCGCCGCTCGCTTCTTGAACGAGATAGTATTTCCCCGGCGCGATGGTGCCGGTCAGTGTCGTGCTTACCCACGACGCTGCGGGTGCCGGTCCTGTGGCTGATGCATACTGAACCGTCCAGCCGGTCAGCGTGACCGGTGTCGTCCCGCGATTGAACAATTCGACGAAATCGTTTCTGTACTGCGCGCCGCTGTTGCCGCCCCCTCCGTAGACTTGGCTGATGACGATTGTGTTTAATGGCGCGCGGGGCGACGCGGCAAACAAAAGGGACGCTGGCAACAGCGTCCCGATCATCAGGGCGAAAAGAAGGATCCAGTGGAGATAGTGACGCTCTATCATAGCGCGCCCTCCAGTATAGGTTGTGTCGCACCGGCGGACGCGCCCAGGTAACCGTCTCGCC
>JBBIJS010000294.1:0-3692 GCA_037445855.1 Chloroflexota bacterium
GGCAAGCCGCTGCGCTGGCTCGACACACGCGAATCGTGGGACTGGTGGGCGCGCTGCTGGGGCGCGGTCTATCACGGCGCGGGCATCGGCGCGCACGATCGCATTTTTTTCGCGTTCTCGTTTGGACCGTTCATCGGATTTTGGGCGGCGTGGGCTGGCTCGGAAAAAGTTGGCGCGCTGGCAATCTCCGGCGGCGCGCAGGATTCGTACCAGCGGTTGCGTAACTTGATCGATCTGAACGCAACCGCGCTCTGCTGCACGCCGAGTTACGCGCTGCACCTCGCGGAAATCGCGGCGAAAGAAAAGATCGATTTACGCGCGGCGGGCGTGCGGCGTATCGTCGTCGCGGGCGAGCCGGGCGGCAGCATTCCGGGGACGAAAGCGCGCATCGAGGAAGCGTGGAGCGCGAAAGTGACCGATCACACCGGCGCGACTGAAGTCGGCGCGCACGGTTTTACGTGCGTGGCGGAGCGCGGTGTGCATCTGAACGAAGGAGAATTTCTGATCGAGGTCATCGATCCGCGAACGGGGAAACCGGCAGACGTTGGGGAATTGGTCATCACCAATTTGGATCGCCTCGGCTCGCCGATCATCCGCTATCGCACCGGCGATCAGGTGCGCTTGAATCGCGCGCCGTGCGACTGCGGGCGCACGTTCGCGCGAATGGAAGGCGGCATCATCGGGCGGATCGATCAGATGCTGATCGTGCGCGGCATCAACATCTTTCCCAGCGCAATTGAGGCGATCGTGCGCGAGCATCCTGAAGTCCAAGAGTTCGCCGTCGTCCTCGACCGCGTCGCCGAGATGGACGAGTTGGAAATCCAGGTCGAGGTCGCCGCCGCGCATCCACAAGTCGTGGCTGACGCGATTGCGCGCGAGGCGTCGCATCGGCTGGGCTTGCGCGTCGGCGTTTCGCTCGCGACGCCGGAGACGCTGCCGCGGTTTGAATTAAAAGCGCGGCGGTTCACCGACAAGCGCAAGAAATAATTGAACCCGGCGAAGGTTGGCAACCTTCGCCGGTTTTTTATTTACCCCGTATTCCGCAGCCCCGCCGCGATGCCGTTGATCGTCACGGCGATCACTTCGCGCAGCGCGTCCGCCGCGTCGTCGTTTTGATCGGGCAAGGCGCGCAGCCGTTTCAACATTTCCACCTGGATATAATTCAGCGGATCGACGTACGGATTACGCAGTTGCACCGCGTGCTGGATCACCGCGTCCTCCTCCATCAATTCCGAATGTTGCGTGATCTGCAGAACGATTCGATGCGTCAGGTCATACTCGGCGCGGATTCTTTCGAAAATCTGCTCGGCGAGCGCGCGGTCGGGCGCGAGCGCGGAATAGAGCGCGGCAATGCCCATATCGGCTTTGAGCAGCGACATTTCGGTATTGTCGAGCAGCGCGCGGAAGAATTGCCACGCGGCGTACATTTCCTGCAACCGCGCCAACGGCTGCTGGCTCAGCGCGGCGCCCAGACCGTACCAACTGGGCAGATTGAATCGCGCCTGCATCCACGAAAAGACCCACGGGATCGCGCGGATGCGCGTGATCTGCAAATCGTCGCTGGGGCGCGACGCGGGGCGCGAGCCAATGCTGAGACGATTGATCTCGTCCAGCGGCGTTGCCGCGCGCCAATAGCCGATAAAGCCGGGCGTTTCGTAGACTAGCGCGCGATACGCGCCGCGTGCGACCGTTGACATTGCGTTCATCGCGGCGCGCCATTCCGGACGAGTGACGGGTGACGCGTGTCGGGTGTCGGGTTCCGTTTCGCCCGACCCACTGGCGAGGATCACCGCGCTAACGATCTGCTCCAGATGCCGGTGCGCGAGCTCCGGATCAGAATAGCGTGAGACGATGGTCTCGCCTTGCTCGGTCACGCGGAAACGACCGTTCACCGTTCCCGGCGGCTGCGCGCGAATCGCGCGGTTCGCCGGACCGCCGCCGCGCGCCACGGTTCCCCCGCGTCCGTGGAAGAGCGTCAGTTTGACATCGTGCTCGCGACACACGCGCGTGATCGTTTCCTGCGCCTGATACAGCGCCCAATTCGAGGCGAGAAAGCCGCAGTCCTTGTTGCTGTCCGAGTAGCCGATCATCACCATCTGTTCGTTGCGGTTCGTCGCGAGATGCGCGCGGTACACCTCCAGCGCGAAGAGATCGGCGAGGATACGCGGCGCGGCAGCCAGGTCGTCCAGCGTTTCAAAGAGCGGGACGATCTGCAGCCCTTCGGCGCCGCCCGCCCACCGCGCGAGCAGCAGCGCCGTCAGCACATCGGCGGGACCGCGCGTCATCGAAATAATAAAGGGTCCGAGCATCTCGCGTCCGTAGACTTGGCGCACCCGCGCGCACAGCCGCAAGACGGCCCAGGTTTCCGCCGTCTCTTCGGTCACGCCGGGATTTCTCGAGAGCGACGCGGGGCGTTCGGGCTGAGCGAGGAGCGGGAGCAGTATGCGCGTGCGCGTCGCGTCGTCCGCGGTTTCGAAATCCGCCGCGAGGTTCAACGCGCGCATAATCTCGCCGAGCGCGGACGCCAGGCGCGCCGACTCTTCGCGCAGGTCGAGCCGAACCGCGTGCAATCCAAAAATGTCGAGCTGCCGCCGGACGCGCAGCAGTCGGTCCCGCGCCAGGCGCGGCGGCATCGCGCGCGCGATCCAATCGACCGGCGCGGCGAGATCGGAAAAATGGAGCCGCGCGGTATGCGGCGTGTCTTCCAGCAGCCGCGCGGTCATATCATCCTGCGACGCGTACTCCAGATCGGATGCCAGCAGCGAAAGGATGAGGCGGTACGGCTCATCTGCGTAACGCGTTTCGAGGTACGCAACGCGCGCCGGCAGCGGATGACGCGACGCGAGCCACACCTCAAGTTCGCGCGGCGGCGGCACGCGATGAAGGTCGAGACTGAGGCGGCGGGACAGCTCCTGCAATTCCGCGCGGTGCCGCTCGACCGCCAGACCGCGGTGCAGACGCAGCGTCTCCGCGGTGACCTTCGTCGTCACATTCGGATTGCCGTCGCGGTCGCCGCCGATCCAGGAAGCGAGTGTGAGCCAGCGCGGCGGCGCGGTCAGAGCGGGGTAATGCTGCGCGAGCGCGGCGTCGAGATCGGCGTAGATGCGCGGCAGCGCGTCCCAGAGAATCGCATCGACAAAGTACAGCCCGGTGCGCACCTCGTCGGTTACGTCGGGCCGGCGCGTGCGCGCGCGATGAGTCAGCCACAGACTGGTGATCTCCGCGCTGATTGCCGCGGAGTGCGCCGCGTGTTCGCGCGGGAGCGGGGTTGAATCGAACAACGCGTGAACGTGCTGGGAGATGCGCTGCAACTTGGAGAGGATCGTGCGGCGTTTGGCTTCGGTGGGATGCGCCGTCAGCACGAGTTCGATCCGCAGGTCGCGCAAGAGACGCGCCATCTGCTCATCCGTCACGCCGCGCTGCTGGAGCGCGCCAATCGCTTCGCCGATGGATTCGCCGATCGGCGCGGGGTGCTGCTCGCGTTCGCGCGCGCGGAGCGCGTCGACGCGCTGCGCTTCTTCGGCGAGGTTCGCCAGATCAAAGTAGACGGTGAACGCCGAAGCGACCGCGCGCGCTTGATCGGTCGTGAGCGCGGCGACGTGCTCCGCGAGTTGCGCTGCCGCCGCAGCAGCGCCGGCGCGGCGCGCTTTGGCGAGCGCGCGGATGCGCTCTTCCGTATCGAACAACGCGGG
>JBBIJS010000295.1:0-436 GCA_037445855.1 Chloroflexota bacterium
CTTGGACAAAAAGCCATAGGTGCTTCTCGACGAAACCAAGCACATCGTTGTAGTCCGCAATTGTCCAACAATCGTGAGATCCTTTTAGCATATTAGTCTGACTTCCATACCGCGGCTTCAATTTCGAACATCTCCGTCAGATACCGCTTCATTTGTAATCGCTTTTCTTCATCACCCAAATCAGACGCAGCCCTGTTGAAAAACTCAGCAATGGCATCTACAGCGAGTCCCTCGAACTGTGGAAGTACATACGCGACAACGCTTTCAAAGAACGCTTCAGTACCGCCGCGCTCTTTAATGTAGTTGAGTATATCAATCAGAATAGCCGGACCCAATTCACGTGGCGTAATTTCAAGCAGTCGCTTGAGCTTCTCAGCATCAGCTAGCGACAAGTCATTATCCTGAACCCGTCCATCCATGATCTTGTGCAGTTGCG
>JBBIJS010000295.1:446-3690 GCA_037445855.1 Chloroflexota bacterium
AAGGATTATTGACATGCACAAATCCAAATCGGCGCATGAAGGCATACGACAGAGAAAACAACGAATTCTTGTCGAATGTGTTCATGGTTCCAATAATCCGCCAATTGTCGCCGACAAAATAGGTTGCGGATGCCTCCTCGTAATAACTATTGAGTCCTGTAGCGTGACGTATCTTTACCGAAATGCCTTTTTCATTGGTGAACGGTAAGACTACGTCTTGTCCGGAGAGGATAGTGAGCAACGGCCCAAATGCTTTGTCTACATCCGCGCGGTTAATCTCATCAATGACAAGCCAACTGTTCTCACTCATGCTTCGGAGCACGATACCGGGGGTAAATACTAATTCCTTGTCAGGACGCATCATATACCCACCGACTGTATCGAATGTTGTCCAGTCAGAAGTTGCCGTTGTGAGCACATAGCCTGATACGAACTTGGTTTTGACAGCCTGCTCACTGGTATTGATTGCGACAGTGGTCTTACCGGTACCGGGCGGACCCGTTAGGACAAGATGTCGATTAGCATTGATAATAGTGATGATCTGGTTTATAGGCGTATCGTCGATGAGTATTTGCTTCTTCATCGCGTCTAGGGATTCAGGCTTGAACTTCGCAGCGAACTCGACAGCGACTTCTACCATCGCCGCTTCCGAGACTTCTTTCTCTTCCAAAGGTGTTAGTGGTTCATCTGTAACATAATCGCTCAATTTGAACTTATCCCAATCTCGTCTGACTCGGCTGCGTCCCTTCTCGGTGATTTTCCAAACACCTCGTTGCGAACCGTCCATTTCTCCCTGCTTTACCAACACATGCCGAACCCACTGCAAATCGTAAACCCACTTGTGACGACCGTGAACTGGGTCATATTCCATCTCGGTACCGGCGAACTTCAATTTTCTAGCAATGAGCTGGTATAATTCATCGCTGGGTACCGTTGCCCCACCAAGTTCCATGAGACTCTTGAGCAAAGGAAGTTCGTACGCCTTGCGGGGAATCTGCGACACATGTGCCGGCATGTTGCCCTCCCTAGTAGATTCTCTGCCGTTTTTCAGAATTATCCTCGATGCCCGCATTCTACCACACTCCGCGCGTAAATCAAAGACCTTCGAGCCACTTGCGCGAAACCTCGAAGGTCTACGTTCTTATCCGCGTCCGTCCGCGTCCACACCTACACTTGCGTGCGGTGCAAGTGTCCGCGTCCTGAAGGTTTTCATCCTTCTGCCTTCATTCTTCATCCTTTCGCCCTACCCCATCTTCCCGCCGATCGCCACGCCGATGATATACGTGATGATCGCTTCGCCGAGACCGACCGCGGTCATCTCCAGCCCGCTCTTCCACCAACTCCGCCCGGTCACGATCACCTTCGACGCGCCGACGACGAAATGCGCGAGCGTGCTGATGACGAACGACGTGGCGAGCGCGGGAATGCCGGTCAGGAAGAAGAACGGCAGCACTGGAATGAACGCGCCGAGCGCAGTACTGATCGACGCGCTAATTGCCGAATTCCACGGATTCGGGAAGGAACCCTCTGACAGCCCCAGCTCCTCGTGTGCCAGCGTCTTGAGCATCTGCTCCGGCTGCTCCGACAGGCGCGACGAAAGCATTTTGGCTTCCTCGGTCTTGAACCCTTTGAGTTCGTAAAACAATTGCATCTCTTCGCGCTCTTGCTCCGGGTCCATCTCGATCTCGCGCCGCTCGCGCCCTAACTCCGCCTCGTACACCTCGCGTTCCGATTTCGTCGCCAGGTACGCGCCGCTGCCCATCGAGAGCGCCGACGCAATCGCCGCGGCGATGCCGCTGATCAGAACGAACTGCGCGTTAGTGCTCGTCGCGCCGGCGACGCCGCTGACCACGCCGAACGCCGCACCCAAGCCGTCGTTCATTCCATAGATCGCCTGACCGATCCAGCCGCCGCCGCGCACGTGCCACTTTTCCCGCTGCATCAGCGAATCGAGGCGCGCTTGCGGCGCGGCGGGCTGCGTCAGATCGCCGATCAATCGACCGTGCGCGCGCTCCTCCGTCTCGGTCGCGCGCACCGCGGCGCGATCCTGCTCGTCCGTTGCCGATTCCGCCAGCGCCGCGTACGCCGCGGAATCGCTCTCCTCCGCGGCTTCGATATTCCGCAGCGCGGTCTCCGTGCCCGACTGCACCAGCACCCAGCGCCGCGCGCGCTCGAAGAACGATTCGCGGAAAGCCGGCGGCGCGCTGCCGAGTTCCTTCAAGCGCGCTTCCCACTTGCCCGCGTGCCGCTGTTCCGCGTCCGCCAGCCGATTCAAAATGTCGCGCTGCTCGGTCGATCGCGCGTGCCGCGCCAACTCGCGGTAGGTTTCCACGCCGGCGACCTCGCGCTTCCACGCGGCTTGCAATCCTTCGATGAGTTTCTGGTTGTTGTCCATATCACCTCCAATGACAAATGAGCAAATGACAAATGAACAAATCGCCTTTTGTCATTTGTCATTTTCCATTGGTCATTGCTTTCGATACCATTCCAGCGTCCGCCGCAATCCTTCCAGCAGGTCTACCTTCGGCGTATAGCCCAGTAGTTCCTGCGCGCGCTGGAGCGCCGCGTGCGAATGTCGCACGTCGCCGGCGCGCTCAGGTAAATACTGCGCCGGCAAATTCTGATGCGTCAGCTCGTTCAGCATATCGACGATCTGATTGAGCGACGCGCGTTTGCCGTAGGCGATGTTCACCGAGGTGACCTGGGTCATCAGCGGTGCGCCCTCCAGTTGCGCCTCCGCGGCGAGCAGGTTCGCGTCGACCACGTTCGAGACGTACGTGAAATCGCGCGATTGTTCGCCGTCGCCAAAAACCGGGAACGGCATGCCTTCCAGCGCGCACGTGATGAACTTGGCGATGACGCCGGCGTACTGCGTCGTGGGGTCTTGGCGCGGACCAAAGACGTTGAAATAACGAAGCGAGATTGTCGATAGCCCGTACAGTTGTTGAAAAATTTTGGCGTACTGCTCGCCCGCGAGTTTCGAGACCGCGTACGGCGACAGCGGATCGGGCGTCATCGATTCATCTTTGGGCAATTCCGCCGCGTTCCCGTACGCCGCCGACGATGCCGCGTACACCACGCGCGATGCACCCGCGTCGCGCGCGGCGAGCAGCACGTTCAGCGTGCCGGTCGTGTTGACGTCGTTGCTTTCCAGCGGATTCTTGACCGAGCGCTCCACCGACGGCAGCGCGGCTTCGTGGAACACCACGTCCACCTTTCGCATCGCCGTCCGCACCGTCGTCAG
>JBBIJS010000296.1:0-3688 GCA_037445855.1 Chloroflexota bacterium
CAGCGGCGCGAGCAGCGCCGGCATTTCGCTCGGCAGAAAACTGTAATCCCCGTCGATAAACACAAACACGTCATTGCCGCGCGCCGCCGCCACGCCCGCCGCGCACGCGTGCCCATAGCCGCGGCGCGGTTCGCGGATCACACGCGCGCCGGCGCGCGCCGCCGCCTCCGCCGTGCCGTCGGTGGAGTCATTGTCCACGACGATGATCTCGGCGACCGGCTGCAACTTGACCGCCGCGACCAGATCGCCGATGCAGCCAGCTTCGTTCAAGGTTGGAATGACGACGGCGACTTTCACTTTTCGCCCGCCAGGAATTCGCGCGTATGCTTTGCCGTCCCATTCGTCGCAAAGCGTAGTTCATTTCGCAAGCGTTCCAGTTCGTCGCGCGTGTCCACGTCGTACCACGTCGGCAAGAGCGCGGCGCGCAAACCTTCTTGCGCGGCGAGCGCCAGCGTATCGCGCAGCACGTTCGGCGTCGACATTTGCACTTGGCGCAAGAGGCGCGGCTGCGGACGGTTCACGCCGATCAAGTAATAGCCGCCGTCGTCGCACGGACCCAGCACAACATCGGCGCGTTCCAGCTCCACGAACGCGCGCGCGATGTAATCCGCCGGCAGCGTGGGGCTATCGCTATCCATAATCACCGCGCGCGCCGAGCCGCCGCGCAGACAGTCCGTCAGCGCATTGTCCAATCGTTCGCCCAGGTTCGCGCCGACTTGCGGCGCGAGTTCAAAATCGGGCGCGAGGTTCTGAAAGTAATCGACGGCGTCGACCGGCGCGTAGGCAATCCACCGCGCGACCTGCGGCGCCGCGCGCGCGAGGTCGAGCGCATCGCGCAGCAGACATTCGTACAGCCGCGCGGCGCGTTCAGCCGATAGCGGCGGGGTCAGCCGCGTCTTGGTTTGCCCCGGCGCGGGGCGCTTGGCGATCACGAGCAACGCGTGATCCATATCGAGTCACCCTGTTTCGTGCGAATTGATAAACGAAAAAAGCCCACGCGGTTCCGAGCGTGCCGAGCGTAATCCACCACTCGCGCCAATCGCGCGGCGGCAGCACGGTGCCGGGGACGAGCACGAATTCAAACAGCGGCATCTTCCAGATTGCCGCAAACGATAACAGCAGCGCGCCGCGCGTTAGCGCGCCGTCGGGCAACAGCGCGGCGATGGCTAGGGTCCACACCGCGTACCACGCTTGGAACCACAAGCACGCGACGAGCAGATAGAAAAGCAGGATCGACGCAGCGGCAGCGGCAACTGCGTTCGGCGAAGCGTCGCGCCAAACTTTCCGCATCTGGCGCACGATCCACGCGCCGAGGAGGACGACGGCGAGGCGGATGGCGACGAATTCGCCAGCCGATTGTCCCAGCCGCGGCGCCAGCGTGACATCGATCAGCGTCGGTAGCGACGTGGTCAGCAGATCGCTCCGGCGTTTCACGCCAAAGATGTCGCCGCCCTGCCAGAACGGCGCGTACAATCCGATCACGACCAGCGCGCACGCGGCGACCGTGACGACGAGAAAAATCGCGCGGGTTCGCCAAGTGCGCGCGGCTTTTAGCCCGGCGATCATTGCCAGCGGCAGCAACAGTGCGGGGATGAACTTGATCGTCGCGCCCAGCGTCAGCGCCGCCGCCGCGAGCGTAAAGCGACGCGCCGTCAGCAGGGCGAGTCCGAGCGCGATGAACAGAACCATCACGGCATCGTTGTGTCCGTTGCCGGCAGTGACGTAGAGCACCAGCGGATTCCAGGCGAAGAGAACCACGCCGTACAGCGCGCGTGCCGGCGCGTGCTGGCGCAACGTCAGCGCGATGAGCGCAGCAGCCCCGGCATACGCGAGGACGCCGATCAGCTTGAAGGTCAGGACATTAGCGATGACGCCATCGCCGGCAAACCGAGCTGCGCCTGCCGCAAGCAGTTCCCAGCCCGGTCCATACGCGGTGGGGTAATAGTCCCACGCGGCGTAACTGAAGAAGCGGTCTTGCGTGAAATCAATCGCCGACTGATAAAACGGATTCGCGCCGTAGACTGCGGTCATCCTGCCGTGAACGATGTTATCGAAAATGTCCGCGGCATCGACCGGGTAGAGCAGCAGCAGGATCGCGTTGAACGCGAGCGCGCCGACGATCACCACGCGCCACGCTGCCGCGCGCTGCTGCCCGCGCGCGACGCGGCACGCCAGCGCGTACAGGAGAAAGAGTGCGGCAAACGCGATGACGTACGCCGCCGCCGCGAGCGGATCGTGATGCGAGATCTTTGCAATCGTCAGCTGCGGAGTCGCCCACCATTCGATCAAACTGTAACGCCAGACGAAAGCCAGCGTGTAAATCACTGCGCTCACGCCGGCGAGGATAGCCAGTCGCACCGTTGGCTTAGACATTTCTCTCAAAGACGTTCGAACGTCCAACCGTTAGAACGCGCGCGCGGACGTGCGTGAGTAAATTCCACGCCGGCGGCAAAATCAAAAACGCGTACAGCGGTATGAATTCCAGCCCTTGCGCCCACGCGACCGGCGTCCACGTGATGAAAAAAGTGTACGCGAGCGCGACGAGTCCGCTGTACAGGAACCAGCCCGTCCACGCGTCGAACGCCAAACCGAATTTGCCGGGTCGCACGAACAGCGCGAGCAGCGGCGCGAGCCACAGCATATACCAGGGAAAAAGATTTTGCGAGAAGAGGGTGAACGCGCCGATCAGCCAGATGCTGCGACGAATCGCCTGCTCGGCGTTCGCAGCGGGACGCAGAACGCAAGCCAGTCCGATGATCGCCAGCGCGCCCAGCAGCAACAGCGTGACCACGTGCGCGCCCGATCCGCCCGCCCAACGCGAAATCGTTTGGAAAATCGGCGCAGGCGGACGCTCGATCAAATCGGTGACGATGCCTGCCAAGCTCATATTGAATCGTTCGTTGAAATACTGCGGCAAGAAACCGACCACGCCGCTGCCTTGCGAAAGGTACGGGACGTACGTCACCGCAAAGGTGGCGGCAAACGCCAGCGGCATCTGCCACGCCGGGAGCAAACGCCCGTGGTCGTCGCGTCCGCGCCACAGCGCGGGCAAAAGCAGCGCGGGGTAAAGTTTCAGCGCGGTCGCCGCGCCGAGAAACACGCCGACCCAGCCAGCGCGTCCTTTGGCGCGCGCCAGCCACGCCGCGACGAGCAGCGGCAGCACCAATCCGTCGACGTGCGCCGAATGCGCGGTTTCAAAGATCACCAGCGGATTCCACAGGTAGATCAAAACCCACTGCGCCGGTTTGCCCAGCGCGCGCAGCAGCGCGACGAGCAGCACACCCGCCAAAATATTGCCGGCTGCCATGACGATTTGAAACCAGCGCACATTGTCCGGCACGATGCGCCAGATCGCCGCGTACGCCAACTCCGCGCCAGCAGGATAGACGGTCACCGCGTCGGGACGATTGATGTGGACGGAAATTGTTGGGTCGCGCAAATTGTCCAATTGGGGCGCGCCGGGTGGATACGCGTACGGATTGATCCCGTGCGCCTGCACGCGTCCGTCCCAGACGTAGCGGTACATATCGTCGGACAGCGTTGGCGGCGTGAAGACGAGAATGGCGTTGAAGAGGATCGCGAACGCAAAGACAATGACCAATTGCCAATGACCAATTGCCAATGGCGCGGCAGCTACACTGTCTTTCAACACCAATACGACGGCGATCGCGTAGAGAAGGAACGCCGC
>JBBIJS010000297.1:0-3688 GCA_037445855.1 Chloroflexota bacterium
GCATAGCCCGACGTATCGAGCAAAACGTGAACGTCGTCGAGCAGATCGATCACCTGCGCGACGAACTCGGATTGCAGCAGCGGCTCGCCGCCGGAAAACGTGACGCCGCCTTCGTTGGCTCGGAGAATATCGGCTTGCTTGTTCAAAAGTTCAGCCAACTCCACGGCGGTGTACTCTTTCCCCGCGACGCGTTCTCCCGCCGGCGAGCGCATGATCTGCGGCTGCCGCGCGCGCCCTTCCGGGTTATGACACCACGAACAAGATAACGGGCACCCTTTCAAGAATACCGAAGTGCGGATGCCCGGACCATCGTGAACCGTAAATTCGCGGATGTCGAAAACGATTCCAGCGCTCAACCGAGAATCTCTCTCACGCGCGCGGCGACTGCCATGCCGAGTTTTTGATGTTGGTCGGCGTCAAAGTGAATGCCGTCCACATCGCTGGAGACGATCACTTGCGCCGCGTCGAGAAAATGACAGCGGTATTGTTCGGCGATCAAGCGATAGTACTTGGCAAACTGTTTCGATCTTGCGTGCGCGCCGTCGCCGAACATTTCGGCGTAGTCGCCCAGTCGGCTGACGACCGGCGGCGCGATGAGCAGCACCGGCGGCGCGCCATCGTTCAGCCCCGCCGCGCTTTTCTGAACGATGTCCACCAACACGCCCGCGCTCTGCGCGATGTCGAACGCCGAAACCGCGAAACGCAACTTGAGATCGTTCGTGCCGAGCATCAGCACGACCAGATCGATCGGGCGGTGTGAGTCGAGGCATGGAACGAGATAATCCTTGCCACTCATGCGCCCTTCGACCGGATCGTTCCACACAGTCGTGCGTCCGCCCAACCCTTCTTCGATCACGCGATACTTCGCGCCGAGTTCGCGCGCGAGCACGCCGGTCCAGCGGACGGACGGCGCGAAACGTTCGCCGGTTCCCGGCGTCGCGCCCCAGGTATTTGAATCGCCGTAGCAGAGAATTGTTTTCATCGGATTACCAGTAGTGATGCACCTGTTCGCGGATACGGCGGTCGTAAATCGCGCGGACTTGGTTCATCGTCGCATCGGGAATCGCCGGCAAATCCGCGGCGCGGCAATTTTCCTCAACTTGCGTCGGACGCTTCGCGCCGGGAATCGCGCACGTCACCGCGTCGAACATCAGAATCCAGCGCAGCGCAAACTCCGCCATCGTCCAACCCGGCGGCACGAGCGGGCGCAGTTCCTCGACGGTCTGCAAGCCCAGATCGAAATCCACGCCGGAAAACGTTTCGCCGCGGTCGAACGATTCGCCGTGACGATTGAACGCGCGGTGATCGTCTGACGTAAACGTGCTGCTGCGCGTCATTTTTCCGGCGAGCATCCCGGACGACAGCGGCAAGCGCGCGAGGATACCGACGCGCTTGCGTTGCGCCTGCGCGAAGAACAGATCGGCGGGACGCTGGCGAAAGATGTTGAAGATGATCTGCACGGTCTGCACGCCGGGAAATTCAATTGCCTTGAGCGCCTCTTCGACTTTTTCGACGCTGACGCCATAGTGCTTCAGCTTGCCCTGTTTGACGAGATCGTCGAGGACGCCGAACACTTCGGGCATATAGTACACCTCGGTCGGCGGGCAATGTAGCTGTACGAGATCGAGCGCGTCGGTTTCGAGATTCTTCAGACTGCGTTCGACAAACGCGGTCAGGTTCTCGCGATTATAACCGCCGGCGACGTGCGGATCGAGACGCCGACCGGCTTTGGTCGCGATGTGAATTTCTTCGCGGCGTTCGCGCTTGAGTTGCGCCAGCAAGCGTTCGCTGTGCCCGTCGCCGTAGACATCCGCCGTATCGAAAAAGTTGACGCCGAGGTCGACCGCACGCCGCAGCGCGTCGAGCGATTCGCGGTCGTCCACGCTGCCCCACGCGCTGCCAATCGCCCACGCGCCGAAACTGATCGTCGAAACGCGCCAGCCGGTTCGTCCTAGTTCGCGGTATTGCATCGTCATACTCCCAAATGCGCTACGGACTACGCAATACTCACTACGTAATACGTGTTGCGTATTGCGTAGTCCGCGTCACGCGTTGCGATAGTACGCCTCATTCCACCTTAATTCTTTTCTGAATTCCGTCAACTCGGTGTGATCGTCAATCAACAGGAATTCCATATTAGACATTTCTGCAAAATCGCGCAAGTGCGCCGAGGCAATCGCCTGACTGAACGCGGTGTGATGCGCGCCGCCGGCGTAAATCCACGCCGCCAATGCCGTCTTGAAATTCGGCTTGGGCAGCCACAGCGCGCGCGCCACCGGCAATTTGGGCAGCGGTTCGTCCGGTGGCACCACCTCGACCTCGTTGACGATCAAGCGAAACCGATTGCCCAGATCGATCATCGAGGCGTTCAGCGCGGGACCTGTGCGCGTGTCGAATAGGAGCCGCACCGGATCCGCTTTGCCGCCGATGGAGAGCGGATAAATTTCTGCGGAAGGTTTTCCGTTGGCGATAGAAGGAGAGACTTCGAGCATGTGCGCGCCCAGCACCTTTTCGCCTTGTGGGTCCATATGGTACGTATAATCTTCCATAAACGATGCGCCGCCCGGCAGACCCGCGCCCATCACGTTGATCGCGCGCAGCAACGCCGCCGTTTTCCAATCGCCTTCCGCGCCAAAGCCGTAGCCCTCCGCCATCAAACGCTGCACCGCGATGCCGGGCAATTGTTTCAAGCCGGGCAAATCTTCAAATGTATCCGTGAATCCCTTGAATGGTCCTTCTTCCAGAAAATGGCGCAGACCTAGTTCGATACGCGCAGCGTCGCGTAGCGATTCACGATACTTGCCGCCCGCGCGCAAGGATTCGGCGACGCGATACGTCGCTTCGTATTCCGCGACGAGACGGTCCACATCGGCGTCCGTCACATGATTCACCGATTCGACCAGGTCGTGCACGCCGTAACCATTCACCGCGTAGCCGAATTGAATTTGCGCGGCGACCTTGTCGCCTTCGGTCACGGCGACCTGGCGCATATTGTCGCCAAAGCGCGCGAATTTCGCGCCTTGCCAATCCAGGCGCGCGCACGCCGCGCGCGTCCACACGCCGATCTCTTGCTGCGTCTCGTCGGCTTGCCAATGACCGACGACCACTTTGCGATTCGCCCGCATCCGACTGGCGACGAAACCAAATTCGCGGTCGCCGTGCGCCGACTGGTTGAGATTCATGAAATCCATATCGATCGTCGCCCAGGGAATATCGCGATTGAATTGCGTGTGCAGATGGAGGAATGGTTTTTGCAGCGCGGCGAGTCCGTTGATCCACATCTTGGCGGGCGAAAAGGTGTGCATCCACATGATCAAACCGATGCAGTCCGGCGCGCGATTGGCTTCCTGGCAGACGTCGTAGATCGCTTCGGGAGTGGTAACGACCGGCTTGAAGACGACCTGGACCGGAATGTGCACCGAGTCGTTCAGCGCGCGCGCGATTTGCTGCGCGTGCTCGGTGACTTGCCGCAATACCTCGTTGCCGTACAAATGCTGGCTGCCGGTGACGAACCAGACTTGATATTGTTTCAGGTCAATCATCTTTGTTCACCTCAATATTCTGTGGGACAATTTTACAAAATTGTCCTACGATGTAGACATTGACGCGTACTCGGTTTGGGCAATCGTGTTGACCATCGCCCAGAAATTTTCTAGCGGCACGTCGAGCTGGACGTTGTGCGTCGGTC
>JBBIJS010000298.1:0-3635 GCA_037445855.1 Chloroflexota bacterium
TCTTCCGCGCGCCTTCTTTTCCTCTTTCGATTTCTCCTCGCGCTTGACCGTCACCGCTTCACTGCGCGCGCGTTCGAGCGTGTCAACGCGCGTTGGTCATCTACCAATTGATGTACGTTCCTTTTGCCGCGTTGCGACGCCAAATTGTGAAACCCGCGTGCGAAACGCGGATGACTGCGCTCATTCGTTTTGCCTTCGTATCTACTTCAGGATGTTGCAAGATGCGTCGGACAAAGACGGCGACCTCATCTTTCCCTACCGCGAGACAAACCAAACAGTAGTGGGGATGACAAAGTTTGCGATCGCTAAAGCCCAAATCGCGCGTGAAGAAGGTCGTATCGCGGATTGGATGCAAAAAGGGGATGATTTCTTCGTCTTGCATCCCCTTTCGACCCACATCAACACCGATTTGATGGACTGGAATTCCCCAGCGTTGCAATAACCCGCGCTGGTCTTCACGAATATTCTCATCGAGAAGATTCATGCCCGCGTCGGCTCTACAACAAACTCGTCTGTGTGTCGGAAGAACGCCTCGCTAGACAGTTTCACGGCTTCAGCAATGGCTTCTTCAGTGATGCTGTTGTGCCATTGCGCGATAATGGTCTCCCAAGCCGTTCCTTCCGCGACCATTTCGAGCACATCGGAAACAAAGACGCGCGTGCCACGAAATACGGGCTTGCCATGACAGACCTTTGGATCCGCGACGATAAATCGTCCCAAAATCTGCGGTTTCTGATTCTTTCGCATCATGCCTCACCTCTTTCATTCATCTACGCGGCATTATACACGAAATCGCGACAGCGCGCTATCACTGCTTTGCTTGCGAAATGCCATTCGGCAGGTTTGGCAGATTTGGCTCTTTGGCATGTTTGTCCTACACTGCTTCCTTCCACTCGCTTCTTCCGCGCGCCTTCTTTTCCTCTTTCGATTTCTCCTCGCGCTTGACCGTCACCACTTCGCTGCGCGCCCGTTCGAGCGCGCCAACCACGTCGATGTCGTTGCCGCCTTCCTTCGACTCGCGCTGCCCAACCTTGACCATCACCGGCACGCGCACGAGCGGACCCAGCACGACCGCCTCGCCGACGTTCAAGCCGGGCAAGTCCGCGAGCAGTCCTTCGCTGATGCTTTCCGACGAGAGGCGGATCGCCTGCTGGTCTTGCGGGTTCGTGAGGCGCATGATGATCTGCGAGTTGCACTGCGAGAGCGTGTCGCCGTGGACTTTGTACGGGCGCTGCGTGATGAGCACCATGAACAAGCCGAACTTGCGTCCTTCCGACGCGATGCGCTTAATGATCGGCGCGGCGAGCGAGTTCGCGCCTTGACCGCCTGGCACAAAGTTGTGCGCTTCTTCCAAAACGAAAAAGACCGGGCGCGGCAGCCCTTCGTTCACCGCGATGCCCCAGGTATCGTTCAGAACTTTCGAGACGACAAATTCCGACACCCATTGGTCGACGCCGGCAACGTCGATGACCGAAAGATTCATTGGCTTCAATAAATCTTTCATTGGCACGTCTTCAAAGCCCCAGATATCGATGCGTTCCAATCGCTCGATGTACTTGAGCGCTTTTTGCGCGCCGCTGATCGCGTCGAGCGACGGCATCTTTGCGTCTTTTTTAGTTTCGCGGTTTTCACGCTCACTTTCGCGGCTTTCGTGTTCCTGCTCTCCTTCCACCGGCTTGCCAAAGTCTTCGAAATCAACGTCCGCTTTTTCCGAAACCTTGCGACGAAACCCGCGCTCGAATTCCTCTTCATTGCCGATCGATGGGTTCAGCGCGCGCGGTCCGCGCGGCATGCCCATCGCGGGCGCGCCGGCATCTGCGCCCTCGGCGATGCGCTCAAGTTCTTGCATGAAAATTTTGGGCGTGTAATCAGTGCCCTGCAAACCGTCCCAGACCGTCTGAATCGCCTTGCGGATATTGGTCGATGTCGGCGCGATGCCGCTCATCGCGCACAACTCGTCCACGTCGAGCTTCGAGAACTGCATCGTGAATTTGCGCGAGCCGCCGATCTCTTCGTCGGGGATGCGCCCGGCTTGCGTCGTCGGCAGTCGGAAAATATCGACGCGGTCGGCGAATGACGTCGCGTTGTGCTTGGCGTCGCGGCGCATCAGCACGTAATCGCTGTTCGGGTCGAAGACGACGACCGTGCCGCCAAGTTGCAAGAGTTTTTCGAGAATGACGCCGACGGTGTACGATTTGCCCGCGCCGGTCTGCGCGATCACCGCGAGGTGGCGGCGCAAGCCATTAGGGTTGAGCAGCACGGGCACGCTGGGGCGATTGATGAGCGTGCCAAGTTCGATGCCGCTTTGGACGTTGTGCGAAAAGAATTTGCGGAGGAGATCGTCCGGCGCCATCGACACGCTCGTGCCGGGCGTCGCGGCGTGGCGCGGAAAACGCACCGCGCTGTCTTCGAGGTAGCCGAGCACTTGCGCTCTGCCCTGGACAATCGGCGGCGATGATTTGAGCCGATTGAGAATCGCTTCGACTTCGGCGTAGCCGAGCGAATCGCCGAGGAGCCGCGACGAGACGCTGAGCGAGGTCACCTGCGCGAGCACGTCGATCTTGCGCGTCGGCTCTTGCACCTGCACGACGATGTATTCGAGCCGCGGCGGCGCGATCTCGCGGCTCGTGACGAACGTGAACTCGTTCGTGCTGACTTCGCCGACGATGTAACCGACTGTGTCCATGACAACTCCTGTCGCTCAAGTTGTCATTGCGAGGAGCGCACTTTGCGACGAAGCAATCTCCTTGCCGCTTTGGGGATTGCTTCGCCGCCGCGCGGCTCGCAATGACATTTCAACTGAACACTCGTTCTACTGCGAACATTATAAGCGAACCAGAAATCAGTGTCAAGCGTCGAACACGAAATTCGCGAAAGGAGCGATCGCGAAGCATCCCGAAGGGAAAGCCGCGAAAAAAAACAGGCACATGTCATTGCGAGGAGCGGTTTCTGCGACGAAGCAATCTCCTACATTGCTTTGGAGATTGCTTCGCTTCGCTCGCAATGACACGATTCGCGTTTGTCCGCGTTAATCCGCGTCCGATTCTATGCGCGTGTCAGTGTCCAATCGCGCGCTTGACCTGCTGCACGTGCGCGAGCGTGGGCAGCCAGAAATCGCCGACGCGCCGGCACTCGTCCGGGCGCAGGATCACGTCGAGGTGCTCGCCGGTGAACGCGTGCCGCCGGTCTTTCTTTGCGCGCCCCTGTTTCGCGCGCGGGCTGTCGAGGAAGACGTGAATTTGGAGTTTGCGCGCGCCGTTCGAGACGATCAGATCGACGCCGCCCTCGACATCTTGCGCCGCGTCGTACTCTGCGGCGACGCCGTTCTCGCGCAGCAGCGCGCAGAAATAAAAATCGCGCACGAACGACGGGTACGCGCGCTTGAGCCGCGCCATCAGCGCGCGTTTCTTCCAGTTGCGCGTCGGCGCGTCGCGCCACTCGTCAAAGCGCTCGCGCAGCGCGTCGCGATTCTTGTCGATATAGTGTCTGGCGAATTCCTCCGGCGCGGGCACGCGGTGAAACTGCTCGACGAATTCCGCAAATGCGACGACGAACGCGGGCGGCTGATAACGCCATTCGATCTGATCGTCTTTGAGCGAATCGAATTCGAGTTTGTAGCGCGCGATTTGTTTTTC
>JBBIJS010000299.1:0-3630 GCA_037445855.1 Chloroflexota bacterium
AGGTGTCAGAAATCTGCACTCTGAAATATGATAGATGCGTTGTGCCCGCCCAGCCCGATGGAATTGGACAGCGCGAGGTTGACTTGCTTCGCGCGCGCGGTGTTCGGCACGTAATCCAGATCGCACGCCGGGTCGGGCGTCGTGTAATTGATCGTCGGCGGCAGAATGCCTTCCTGGATCACCTTCAAGCAAATGATCGCTTCGATCGCGCCCGCGCCGCCGAGCGTGTGCCCGATCATCGATTTGGTCGAGCTGATCGGCACGCTGTACGCGGCTTCGCCAAAGACTTGCTTGATGGCGGTCGTCTCGATCGAGTCGTTCAGCCGCGTGCCGGTGCCGTGCGCGTTGATGTAATCGATTTGCGCGGGGGCAAGCCGCGCGCGCGTGAGCGCCCAGTGCATCGCGCGGCCAATGCCCTCGCCTTCCGCGTCCGGCGTCGCGACGTGATGCGCGTCCGCGCTCGTACCATAGCCGACGAGCTCGCCGTAGATTTTTGCGCCGCGCGCCCGCGCGTGATCGAGGTTTTCCATTACGAGGACGCCCGCGCCTTCGCCGAGCACAAAGCCATCGCGCGTCGCGTCGAACGGGCGGCACGCTTTTGCCGGCTCGTCATTGCGCGTCGAGATCGCGCCCATGTTGTTGAACCCGGCGAACGCCAGCGGCGCGAGGCATGCCTCCGTGCCCCCGCAAATCACCACGGCGACATCGCCGCGCCGTACCATCTCTGCCGCCTCGCCGATGGCGTTCGCGCCGGTCGCGCAGGCGGAGACGACCGCCAGGTTGGGTCCCTTGATGCCAAACTCGATCGCGACCTGACCGGCGGCGGTATCGATCAGAATCATCGGAATAAAGAAAGGACTCACGCGGCGCGCGCCGCGCGTCTCCATAATCTTGCTCTCTTCCGCCGCGGCAAGCGCGCCGCCGACGCCGCTGCCGATCACGACCGCGATGCGCTCGTTGTTCTGCTCGGTGATCTCTAAATGCGCGTCCGCAATCGCTTCGCGCGCGGCGACGACCGCGAGCTGCACAAAGCGTTGCAGGCGCCGTGCGTCCTTGACGTCGAAATGCTGTTTCGGATCAAACGCTTTGACTTCGCCGGCAATCTGCGTGACCAGCGGGGAAGGATCGAAAAGTGTAAGGCGTCCGATGCCGGAGCGCCCCACTTTCAAATTCTCCCAAGTTGTGGTAACATCGTTGCCCACGGGCGTGAGCGCGCCGACGCCGGTCACCACCACGCGCGGATCGTTGCCCATTTATTCAACTCCTTGAGTTTCTAACATCTATTATAACACGAATCAACCCCGCACGACGCGCACTGCGCCGGCGCGAATCAAAAACCCAAAGGAGGAACCGATGAAAGAAATCCGATTTGTGAGCGACACGACCGCGAATATGCCGCCGGAGTTCGCGCGGCAATTCGATGTCAAGCTCGCGCCGATCTACGTCATCTTCGGCGACCAGAGCTACAAAGAAATCTCCGAAATGTCGATTGCCGAATTTCACGCGCGGCTGGCGAAGGCAAAAGCGGAAGGCGGCGCCTTGCCGACCTCGTCGCAGCCATCGCCCGCCGATTTTGCCGTCATTTACAACGAACTGATCCGTGAAGGCGCCAAGCACATCATCTCCATTCACGTTACCGCGAAATCGAGTGGGACCGTGAACAGCGCGAACCTGGCGAAAGAAATGGTCAGCGGCGCGGAGATCCACGTCGTCGATTCCGGGTCCACTTCGATGCTGATGGGTTATATGATCGAAGAAGCCACCAAAGCGGGGAATCATATCGATGCCGCGCTCGCGGCAGTTGAACACGTGAAGGCAAACTCCAGTTTGTATTTCACCGTGACCGAACTCGAACACCTTGAAGCGAGCGGGCGCACGGTGGGGCACGAGCAGGCGACGGCTGCCGAGATCAAGATCAAGCCGGTCGTCGGGGTCGTGGATGGCGTGCCGAAGGTCATCTCGCCGGAGCGCACGCAGAAAGCCGCGATCGACAAGGTGATCGAACTTTCCAAAACCGCGATGGCGGGCAAAAAGATCAAAGGCGTCACGGTTGTGCATGGCAACGCGATGGATCGAGCGGAAGCGCTCAAGGTACGTGTGCCAAGCGAACTGGGCTACACGGGAAGGATCTATGTGACGGATTTTGGTCCAGGACTCACGGTTCACTTTGGTCCCGGCTTGCTGGGCCTCGCGGTCTACGGGGAATAAATCTTTGAATCGCAAAGAGCGCGAAGAACGCAAAGTCATTGTTTTTTCTTTGCGCGCTTTGCGTTCTGCGCGGTTAAGGTTGTGACTTTATGCGAATCGCCGTTGACGCGATGGGCGGGGATTTCGCGCCGCAAGCCATTGTGGAAGGCGCGGTAGATGCCGCGCATACATTCGGCGTAGAAATCATCCTGGTCGGTCAGCGCGCGGCGGTCGAGCGCGAATTGGCGAAGCACGCCGCGCGCGGATCCGCTTCGCGAATCGAGATCGTCGATGCGCCGGACGCGATTGCGTTCAACGAGCAGCCCGCGATCGCGGTCAAGACGCGCAAAGGGCTTTCGATGCGCGTGATGTGCGACCTGGTCCTGGAAGGTCGCGCGGACGCGTGCCTGACGATGGGACATACCGGCGCGGCGCTCGTCGCTGGCACGCTGATGTTCGGGCGCATCGTAGGTATCGCGCGCCCGGCGGTGGGCGTCTGGCTGTTCGGCTTGCAGCCGAACACGTTCTTGATCGACATGGGCACGAACGTGGACTGCAAACCGGAATACCTGTTGCACTTTGCGTTGATGGGCAGCGTGTTTATGGAACGCGTGCGCGGCATCGCGAATCCGCGCGTCGCGTTGCTTGCGAACGGCGCGGAGGACAATAAAGGCAACGCGCTCATTCGCGACACGTTCCCGCTTCTCAAAGCGAGCGGCTTGAATTTCATCGGCAACGTGGAAGGGTACGACATCCCGACCGGCAAGGCGAACGTCATCGTCACCGACGCGTACGCCGGGAACATCGTGCTGAAATACACCGAAAGTCTGTCGGAACATTTGATGAATCTCGCCGACGCGGAACTCGCCGCGCGGCTGACCGGCGATGCGCTCGTGCGCGCGCGCGAAGTGACTGCTGACCTGCGCCGTCGCGCCGACTATGCAGAGACCGGCGCGGTACCGCTGCTCGGCGTGAACCACCTGATTTTCATCGGGCACGGGCGCGCGAGCGCGAAGGCGACAAAGAGTGCGATCGGCGAGGCGATGCGCGCGGTGGACGCCAAGTTGGTGGACGCGATTCGGGAAGGTTTGAAAACGATTGACAAAACGGCGGGTTAGGTTTATCCTGTGAGCGAAATACCGAACGACTAGCGGATGTCGGAGAGTTGCTTGTAGCAAAGCCGGTCGCTGGGAAACCAGCGGCTGGTTTTTGTTTTCCGGAGGCGAAGATGAGTACAAGATCAAATCGCGCGCCATGGATTCTCGTCGCGGTGCTTGGATGTTTCGCGGCTTGTCTGTTCACCGCGCTTGCCGGTGGAGGCATTCTGTTGTTCAGGTCCACGGATCAGGGAGCGGACAATTATGTTCACACGTCAGTCCCGCTGCCGCTGCCGCCGGGAAGCGGCGGCGTTTCTCTGCCTCCACCCAAAGTCGATCACGGCGT
>JBBIJS010000300.1:0-3614 GCA_037445855.1 Chloroflexota bacterium
GGTATAGATGCCGAAAAAGATCGGCGCTTCTTTCCAGCTGCGGCTCACCGCCGATTCCCAACCGAACGCTTCGCACACGGCGTAGGCGGTCGAGAGCGGCAGGATCGCCGCGGAGAAAACCGATGCGTTGAGCAGCCCCAGCGCGAAGAGCGTCGACGCGTACTTGCCCGCTAGCGGTCCTAGCGCGATCGCGGCGTCTTTCGCGGTCGCAATATCCTGTCCATGCGTATACAGCGTCGCCGCGCACGCGATGATGATGAACGCGGCGACGATGTCGGTGGTCAGCGAGCCGACGACGACATCCAATCGTTCGTACACATAGTCTTTGACCTGGATGCCCTTATCCGCGATCGACGATTGGAGATAGAACTGCATCCACGGCGCGATCGTCGTGCCAATGACGGTGATGAAGATCGTCACATAGCCGGCATCGAAACTAAACGAGGGCGTGACCGTCGCGCGCAGCACCTCGCCCCACGGCGGGTTCGCCATTACGCCCGAAATGATATAGGTGATGTAGAACGCGCTGGCGATCAGAAACACACGCTCGACCGGCTTGTAGCTGCCCTTGACGATCAACAACCAGACGAGCAACGCGATCAGCGGCACGGAAAAATATTTGCTGATGCCGAAGATTTCCATACTGGCGGCAACGCCGGCAAATTCGCTGACCGTGTTTGCCAGATTCGCAATCAGCAGGATGCCGATGATGATCGCCGTCCAACGCACGCCCATCTTCTCGCGGATGAGACCCGCCAGTCCCTTGCCCGTCACGACGCCGAGCCGGGCGCTCATCTCCTGCACGATGACGAGCGCCACCGTGACAAAGACTAGCATGAACAGCAGACTGTAGCCGTACCGCGCGCCGGCGACCGAGTAGGTCGTGATGCCGCCCGCATCGTTGTCGACATTCGCCGTGATGATGCCGGGACCAATGACGGCGAGCAAAATGAAAAGGCGTGTGCGGAGGGGTCGGAATCGTTTCAGTAAAGCCATGGTGCCCTCTTAGAAAAGACGCGGCAGTTTGATCTTCCACTCGTCCGGCAAAATCAGATCCAACGCATCGTCGGCGGTCACGATGCCGTGTAGTTGATTTTCCGCGTCGACGACCGGCGCCGCCAGCAGATTGTATTTGGCAATCGCCTCCAGCACCTCTTCACGCGACGCTTCCAGTTGCACCCGGATCGGTTTGTGGTGCATGATCGCGTCCACGGAACTCTGCGGATCGGCAAGCACGAGATCGCTCAACGAGACCACGCCGACCAAATGCTCTTCGGCGTCCACGGCATAGACGTAGTAAATCGTTTCCGCTTCTTTGGCAACGGCTTGTTGGCGCACCTGCCGCAGCGCTTCCGCGACGAGCAGCCCCGGCGGCACCGCCACGTATTTGGTCGTCATCAAACCGCCGGCGGTGTCCTCCGGATGCTTGATCAGTTCCGCCACCTCGGCGCTCTCGTCCGGCTCCATCAGATTGAAGACGTGAGCGCGCTTGTCTTCCTCCATCTCTTGCAAAACATCCGCCGCCTCGTCCGGCTCCATTTCTTCCACAATGTCCGCGGCGCGCTCGTCGGACAGCGTTTCGAGGACATCGGCTTGGAACTCCGGCTCCAATTCCTCGATCACGTCCGCAGCTTTTTCATCCGTCAGATCGCGGATCAGTTGTCCCACCTCACGCGGCCGCATGTCCTCCAGGATTGCCGCAATGTCTGCCGGGTGCAGCTCTTTGAATCGATCGCCGGCGACGCGCACTTTCAAATCGCCTTGCGGGATGAATTCCAAATCGGTGAACTTGATCGATTGCGCCGGGAGTTCGCGGCGCGCCGCGCCCGCCAACCGCTCGAAAACGTCCTCCCACCCGAGCCGCCGCAGCAACCCGCGCCCGCCCACATCGACGTTCAACGCGCGATAATCGTCGCCGATCTTGGCAAGTTCCAAGTCGTTGACGCGCACGACGCGAAAACCATTGATGTCGATGACCTGCTTATCCAGAACATCGCGCGCCAAGAATAGCTCAGTCCCCTTCTCTACATACGGCGAAGAGGAGGGCAGCTGGAGGATGATTTTGTTGCCCGCGAGGTCTTCCGTCCCAACCCAGGGCAGCAGCGACGCTTCGCCGTGATCGCGTTTAACTGCCAGCGCGACGACACGCGGGTACATATCTTTGCTGCTTTCCGGCGCGATCAAAAGATCGTTCAGTTTTCCGACCAATCCGCCTTTAGCATCTCGCACTTCGCGGCCGATCAATTCGCTCAGGTACGCCATTGTGACTCACCTCCTGATACGCAAACGCCCCGCAGGACCACAGTCACACGGCGGGGCGCGGACGCCGCGCGGTTGAGATTTCGCGGCGCAAGCGGCGACCGTTTTATAGCACTCTTGCGCACGCGAGTCAAGTACAAAAATCTCTGCGCTGGTTTTTGAACCTTCGCAGAGACGTGTCGATCTTCTGTTTTCTTCGCCGCGGGTCGCGGCGCCGGTCGCCCACTCGGGCAACGGCTACGCGTCGGTGTTGTCCTCGCCGCCGTCGATCCGCACGACGGTCCCGGTGATCCAATCCAGCTTCGGATCGGCGAGCGCGACGAGGGTTCGCGCAATGTCCTCGGGCTGGGTCATTCGTCCGTCCGGATGCATCGACTTGATCCGCTCGCGCATCTTGTCCGCATTTGGAATCATGCGGAACGCTGGGGTGTCGGTCACGCCGGCTTGGAAACAGTTGACGCAAATTCCTTGCGGCGCCAGTTCAAGCGCCAACTGCCGCGTATGCGACTCGAGCGCGGCTTTCGCCGCGGAGACCGGACCGTAGCCGGCGATGACTTTGTGCGAGCCCGAACTCGTCATCGCCCAGACTTTGGAACCGCGCGTGAGCAAGCCCGCGCGCACCAAGTCTTGCGTCCAATAGACGAGCGAATTCGCCATCACGTCGAGCGTCATCTCCATCGCCTTGCGGTCCACCGCGTCCTCCGCTTTATCGGCGATGAAGGGTTTCAAGTTGCCGAACGCGACCGAGTGCAGCACCACCGCGAGCGTTCCGCCGCCGGCGCTTTTGAATTGCTCCTGAATCTGGGCGATAATTTCCGCGCGGTTCCGCTCGTCCGCCACGTTCTTGTTGAAAAACACCGCCTGTCGTCCTTTCGCTTCCACGTCGGCTTTGACTTGGAGCGCACGCGGCAGCGTGGTCTTTAGATCGAAATGCACACCGAGAATATTATACCCCGCGTCCGCGAGCGCGCGTGTGCACGCCGCGCCAAATCCGCTCGATGCGCCCAGGATCAGCGCCCAACGTTCGTTGCTTGCCATTTCCCCTCCCTGAAGAATTTGAGATTTCAGATTTATGATTTGGAAATCGGCAAATCCAAAATCTGAATCCTAGAACAAGACGGTGAGCCGAATCAGAAAATCATGAATGGGCTCTAACGCGAGACCCGCCGGCAGCCACACCAGAACGAAATTCCAGCGAATCAATCCGTTCAAACTGCCGCCCGGCGAATTGGAATAATCCCACGGTTTCTTGCCGGTGATCTTCCAGATGAGCCACCCGCCAATGTACTCGATCAACCAGAAGCCGATGAGATAAACCACCCCGCGGACGAGAACGAATTGGGCGCGCAACGCGT
>JBBIJS010000301.1:0-3608 GCA_037445855.1 Chloroflexota bacterium
CGACGAACTTTTTGCTGGCGCTGATCCTCGCGCTCGCAATGGGCTTCTTCGGCAACCTGCTGAACGATTCGCTCGAAACGCACGAGGAACACGTTCAGCGCCTCCTTGCGCCGGTGCGGTCGGTCACCGACCGTCTGCGCCGCGCGGGCAGCCGGTTCGACGAGACGTTGCGCGCGTGGCGACCGCTGTTCTGGCTAAGCTTCGTCCTTCGGCTGGCAGTCATTCTGCTGCTCTACGGGTTCATTCTCGCGTTCCTCGATCCGAACTTTACAGTCCCGGACAAGGATGGCTGGCTTTTGATTCTGGCGCTGGCGCTGTCGGCGGGGCTGGTCAGTCTTACCGATGACATCGCGCAGTACCTTTACTTGCGCTTGAACGGATTGGAATCGGTCATCCGGGTGCATCCCGGCAACTTTGTTCTGGTCATCGCGACGACGCTCTTCTCGCGCTTTACCAGTCTCGCGCCCGGGCTTTTGGTCGGCAGCCCCGCGGGCATCGAGGAAGTGAAAGAGGAAAACTTTGAGATCAGATCCCACTTGCTCGCAGTCGGCTCGCTTGCGGTGGTTGCGCTCGGCGCTTGGGCGCTGACGCCGCTGTTTGCTGCCGACGCGTGGTTCAAGACGCTCTTCCTGTTGATCTTCGGGGCGAGCGTGCAGACGCTGTTCTTTGAGATGATCCCGCTCCGGTATTTGCACGGACGCGGTGTGTTCCAGTTCAACCGCATTTTGTGGCTCGTCCTGTTTGTCGTGACGACGACGGTTTTCTTGCAGACTATGTTGAACCCACATAGCTCGTTTGCCAGCGCGTTCAATTCGCCCAACATGGCCATGCTGGCGATTGTCGTCAGCGCCTTCTGCGTTTTCAGCACGGCGGTCTGGTTCTACTTGCAGCGATTGGAAAAAGCCGAAGCCGCAAAAGCGGCAGCCGAGAAACCGGGGAGTTGAGGAATACTTTGGTAAGTTCCACCGATAGAACAATCGCGCCGCGAAATTTCGCGGCGCGATTTAGTTTTCCTCGCGGGGCAACGGATGGCGTTGGCGAATGCCCGTCAGCGCAGATTGCGCATCGCGCACCACCGACCGATTCCCGGATTGCAGCAAGTCCTCCAGGTACGGGATCGCCCGGCGGTCGCCGACATTCCCCAGCCCGTGCAGCGCCGCTTCGCGGACGCCGAAAACTTCTTGTTCATTGTACGCCGCGGCGATGAGCGCGTGAATGGCTGGCTCGCCGCCCAGAGCGCCAAGACAGTGCGCCGCCCACTGCCGCACGTCCGCGGACGCGTGCTCGAGTTCCTCGCACACCAGCGGCACGAACTGCTCGCCGTCTTTTTGCAACGCGTCGGCGATGGAATTCCGCACAGCGCTCTTGACGCTGTCTGCCATTTGTCCGGTCTCGGACGCCAGCATCTCGAAGAGGACACGCAGCGCGCGCGCGCCGCCGATCCGCCCCAGCGCGATCGCGATGGCGCGGCGCAACGTGTATTCGTCCGCCGCGATGCGGTTGATGTAGAGGTTGATGCTGTACTGGCGGTCGGGCGCAGCCGTCGCCGCGTCGATGCCGCCGCGTTCGCGTGCGCGGCTCTGCACTGCCGCGTCGAGCAGCGCGTCCATCGCCGCCTCGTCCTGGATCCAGCCGAGCGCTTCGGCGGCAGACGTTTTCTCCGCGAGCGAGTTATCGGCGGTCAGCAACAGCGCGGCGATGGCTGGGACCATCGACCGCGCGCTGAGTTCACCGAGCGCTTGCGCGGCTTGTCCGCGCGCGCGGGCGTCCTTGCCCTTGAGCGCCATCAAGAGACCGGCAAGATCGCGTTTCTCCTTCAGCGCGGCGATGTTCGGCGGAAAGAGCGGCATGGGCTGTCTCCTTCAAAGGCGAGTATAGCAAACGGCGCGTCGCAAGTCAATCGCGGCGCGCGACGTGCGCGGTGATTGACGCCAAATCAGGATTGGCTATAATTAGCCAACAATGGCTAATGGCAGGAGGCGTCGATGAAACCCAATCCCACCGTGCGCGTCGTGAGTGCGACCGAAGCGAAAAACAAGTTTGGCAAAATCATCAAGCACGCGTACGCGGCGGATGAACATCTCATCGTGGAGAAGAGCGGTATCCCTGTCGTCGTGATTATTCCGATGGCGGACTATCAGCAATTAGTGGGCGCGCGCGCCGTCGAGCCAAAGGTGGCACAGCAGGTTGACGAAGCGAGTCGCCGAGCACAAGCGCGGCGAGACCTTGCCGAATTTCTCAAGCAAGTCCACGCGACGATGCCGCCGGTGGAGGATGAGGAGGGGGTGGAACGCTTTATCCAGAAAGAAGTTGACGCGCTGCGGGCAGAAAAAACCAAACGGATGTTGGCTGAACAACGCGGCGACTACTCCGTTCGACGCAAAACTCGAAAGAAGAAATGATCATGCTGAAAGCCGTCCTTGATACCAACGTCCTTGTCAGCACTCTGGTTGTCCCGGTCGGCAAGCCAGCCCAGATCGTGACGCGCGCGTACGAACAACAATTTGCCCTCTTGCTGTCCGAAGAAATTCTTCAGGAGACGCGTGATGCGCTGTACCGCAAGCACATTCAGAAACGATTTCACCCTACCGACCAAGTCATTGACGGTTTCTTGACGAGGTTGCGCGCGAACGGCGTGCTGATCCAGGTCCAACACGTCGAAAACATCATCCCGCAGGACCCGCCGGACAACTGGGTACTCGCCTGCGCAGTCGAAGGGAACGCAAATTTTCTCGTTTCGGGCAATCTGCATTTTCTGAACCTGAAACGATACCGACAAATCAAGATGGTTACGCCCGCGCAGTTCTTGGAGATCCTCCAGAACTCATAAATCCTAGATCGGAGAATCAAAATGAATCCACTCAACCGTGACGAAGTGTGGCAACTATTGTGCCAGTACACCGAGGCGGACTATCTCCGCAAGCACCACCTCGCGGTCGAAGCCGCGATGAAGTGGTACGCGCGCAAGTACGGGCAGGACGAAAATCTCTGGGGCAACGTGGGGCTGATCCACGACTTTGAGTACGAAAAATATCCCGATCAGCATCCGCAAAAAGGCGGCGAGCTGCTGCGCGAAAACGGCTGGCCTGAAAATCTCGTCCGCGCGGTGATGGCGCATGGCGACCATCTCAACTTGCCGCGCACGGAATTGATCGAGAAAACGCTGTACGCGGTGGATGAACTGACGGGGCTGGTGATCGCGGTCGCGCTCGTGCGCCCGTCGAAGAAGATCGCGGACGTGGACGTCGCGGCGGTCAAGAAAAAGTGGAAGGACAAAGCGTTCGCGCGCGGCGTGCACCGCGAGCAGATCGTCAAGGGCGCGGAGGAACTCGGCGTACCGCTGGACGAGCACATTGGGAATGTGATCGAGGCGCTGAAGGGAAGTGCGGCAGTGTTGGGTCTTTGATCGCGAGGGAGCGTTAGAAAGTAGGCAGTCTGCGGTCGGCAGTCGGCAGAAGACAAAGTTGGCAGTCAGCAGTCCGCAGTTGGCAGAAGACAAAGTAGGCAATTTGCAGTCTCCAGTCGGCATGGGGCATCGTTTCAACAAAGGGGTTGAGGGATGGGCGGATTTCGGGATTTGAAGGTCTACCAGTTGGCGTACAAACTAG
>JBBIJS010000302.1:0-1316 GCA_037445855.1 Chloroflexota bacterium
CGAGATCGACGCGCTCGGCGGCGGCAAGACAGAGCGCGATTGGGACGCGCGCTTTGAGCTGGCGTACGAGAAATGCCAAAAAGAAAACGTCACGCTCGTCGGCGGCGTCGCACCGACCGCGGTCTTATTCGGCAGATACCTGAAGAAAAAGCACGGCGTCTATCCGAAGGATTTGTGGAAGACGCAGATCATGACGCTCGGCAGCGTCGCGGGTATCAACACGCGCTACGAACCCGCGCTGCACGCGCTCTACGGTCCCGCGGCGGCGATCCGCGAAATCTACGGCACGACCGAGGGGATGTTCGGTCAGCAAATCGACGACCAGCGCGCGTGGCAGCCGAACTATGATCTGTTCTTCTTCGAGGTCGAAACGCGCGCGGGCATCAAGATGCTGCACGAAATGAAAGTAGGCGAGATGGGCAATCTCGTCGTCTCCACGCCCATCCTCGCCCGCTACAAAATCGGCGATATGATCCGCGCGATTCAGCCGCCGTACTTTCGCTGCATCGGGCGCGACCGCTGGTTCACGCCATTCCTCTACGCGTGGGAAGAATTCCAATCGTTCAACTTCGGACGATTGTAATTGGACATGGACGAACGCTGACAAACACACGCTTCGCGACATCAGTGTTCGCACTTGCCCTGGCGGGAACGTGGCTGTGGCGAACTGCGCCACAGTCATGCCAGGGTCTGTGTTTGTCAATGTCCTGATCGATTAGACTCTCCAGCCGATCCCGCGCAGCAGGACGAGGACGCCGATCGCGATCAGCACGAGCGCCCAGATCACGCCCCAGCTGATCAGGTTTCCCAGTCCGATGCCGAGAAACACAAAGCCGAGGATGATGCTGCCGATCACGTGCCGCCGGTAAGTCGGCACAAGCAGCCGAATCGCAACTTCGATGAAGATGATCACCGCCGCGCCGGTGAAGATCAGTCCCCAGGTGGAAAGCCGAAACGGAAAAACACCAGGGACACTTGCGCCGCCAAACCCAAGGTTGGCGAGGATGCCCATGTTGTCCGCGAGCAACACCAGACCCGCCCAAATGATGACCGCGCCCCACACCGCGTTGCTGAGCGGATCGCTCCGGTTCTTCTCGTCTTTCTCGCGCTGCTTCTCCTCGTGCTTCTCGTCCCGCTGCTTGAATTGTGGATCAGACATGTTTCCTCCTTGAAATAGAAAACCCGATGCCGCGTCTCGCGCGCCCGGCATCAGGTGCTTTTCTACTACAAGTATACAATCCAACCAGAGAAAAATCAAATCGCGGTAGGGGCAGCCCTGGGTGGCTGCCCGGGGCGACCACGCCGCGGCACGGGGC